>NZ_LKDX01000001.1:0-300605 GCF_001401795.1 Pseudoalteromonas sp. P1-26
ATTATAGGGAGATCCGAATTGAGATCAACTGTTTTTTGAAGTTTTTATGAAAAAAATGACTGTTCGCGCAAAATACGAACGAAACGGGTGAAAATAACACTAAACCACTCACATTATGGCTATTTAGGCAGTGTATTTTATAAATATGCTTGTTATTAAGTTTTATAGAAGGTGATTTAACTATTAAGGAACGCGAATTGATCATTATATGTGATCTTAATTGCTAGGTGCTAGGTGCTAGGTGCTAGGTGCTAGGTGCTTCAAGATTGTATGGTACTGTTTGGGGTTGATAGAGCTGTTTTATTAGTAGTGAAGTTTAGTAGTGAATTTTAGAAAGTAAAAAGCCGAGCATAAGCTCGGCTTTTTGGTGTCTTTACGACTTACTCTGCAGACTGCGCGTCTTCTTGAACTTCTTCGTTTGTCGCTGGGCGACCAACTAGTTCAATATAAGCCATTGGTGCATTATCACCAGCACGGAAGCCACACTTAAGAATACGAGTGTAACCACCAGGACGGTCTGTATTACGTGGACCGATTTCGCTGAATAATTTACCAACTACTTCATTATCACGCGTGCGAGCAAACGCTAAACGGCGGTTTGCTACACTGTCAGTCTTAGCCAGTGTGATTAAAGGTTCAATTACACGGCGCAACTCTTTAGCTTTAGGCAAAGTTGTTTTGATGATTTCATGTTTCACCAAAGAACCAGCCATGTTGCTGAACATCGCTTTGCGATGGCTGCTGTTACGGTTTAATTGACGACCACTCTTACGATGGCGCATGACCCTATCCTTCTAACTAAACTAATATAGTGATTTAGATTATTCAGCTAGGCTTGCAGGCGGCCAATTTTCTAGGCGCATACCTAGAGAAAGACCACGTGAAGCTAGCACGTCTTTAATTTCAGTTAGAGACTTCTTACCTAAGTTAGGCGTTTTAAGAAGCTCAACTTCAGTGCGCTGAACTAAATCACCGATATATTGAATTTGCTCGGCTTTCAAACAGTTTGCTGAACGTACTGTTAGCTCAAGATCATCAACTGGACGAAGCAGAATAGGATCGAATTCTGGCTTCTCTTCTTTCTCTTCTGGCTCAGTTACATCACGTAAATCTACGAATGCATCTAATTGCTCAGCTAAGATAGTAGACGCACGGCGGATCGCTTCTTCAGGATCTAAAGTGCCGTTTGTTTCCATATCAATGATTAACTTGTCTAAGTCTGTACGTTGCTCAACACGGGCTGATTCAACCGAGTACGCAATACGTTCAACTGGGCTGAATGATGCATCAAGCAGCAGACGACCAATTGGACGCTCATCGTCATCAGAGGATAAACGACTAGATGCCGGCACATAACCGCGACCGCGCTCAACACGAATACGCATGCTGATCTCGCTGCTATCTGTCGTAAGGTGACAGATAACGTGATCTGGGTTGGCGATAGTTACATCACCATCGTGCTGAATATCAGCCGCAGTCACAGGGCCTACACCAGATTTAGTCAGGGTCAGAAAAACTTCATCTTTGCCTTCTAAAGTTACTGCTAGACCTTTAAGGTTTAACAGAATTTCAATGATGTCTTCTTGTACGCCCTCTTTCGCGCTGTACTCATGCAATACACCGTCGATTTCTACTTCAGTTACTGCACATCCAGGCATAGATGATAACAGTATACGGCGTAAGGCATTACCCAAAGTGTGACCGAAGCCACGCTCTAATGGTTCTAAAACTACTTTAGAACGCGTTGGGTTGATAGCGTCGATATCGACTAACCTTGGTTTTAGGAATTCGGTAACAGAACCCTGCATTTTATCCTCTCTTAACTCTTAACTTTACTTAGAGTAAAGTTCGACGATTAGTTGTTCGTTAATGTCCGCAGACAGATCTGAACGCTCAGGTAGGCGCTTGAAGCTACCTTCCATTTTCTTACCGTCAACTTCAACCCAAGTCGGCTTTTCACGTTGCTCAGCCAACTCTAGAGCAGCGATGATAC
This sequence comes from Pseudoalteromonas sp. P1-26, assembly GCF_001401795.1. Taxonomy (NCBI): domain Bacteria; kingdom Pseudomonadati; phylum Pseudomonadota; class Gammaproteobacteria; order Alteromonadales; family Pseudoalteromonadaceae; genus Pseudoalteromonas; species Pseudoalteromonas sp. P1-26. The sequence goes on from NZ_LKDX01000001.1 coordinate 1,994, forward strand.
GTGCTTGTGTTTTTGACTTCTCACGAATTACAACAGTATCTTCTGGAGTAATTACGTATGAAGGAATGTTCACAACACGACCATTAACTAAAATCGCTTTGTGGCTTACTAACTGACGTGCTTCAGCGCGTGTGCTAGCAAAACCCATGCGATATACAACATTGTCTAAACGTTGCTCTAAAAGCTGTAACAAGTTTTCACCTGTATTACCTTTAAGGCGAGCAGCTTCTTTGTAGTAGTTACGGAATTGCTTTTCTAATACACCGTAGATACGACGTACTTTTTGCTTTTCACGTAGCTGTAAACCGTAATCAGATAAGCGACCTTTACGAGCGCCGTGCTGACCAGGTGCAGTCTCAAGTTTACACTTAGAGTCGATAGCTCTTACGCCGCTCTTAAGGAACAGGTCAGTACCTTCACGACGACTCAGCTTGAGCTTAGGGCCCAAATATCTTGCCATGTTATTTCTCCTAACCTATTGTTAAACGCGACGTTTCTTCGGTGGACGACAACCATTATGAGGGATTGGCGTCACGTCAGTGATGTTGGTGATACGGTAACCAGCAGCATTCAAAGCACGTACAGCAGATTCACGACCTGGACCTGGACCTTTGATGAAAACTTCTAGATTTTTTAAACCGTATTCTTGAGCAGCAGTACCTGCACGCTCTGCAGCAACCTGAGCCGCGAATGGAGTAGATTTACGTGAACCACGGAAACCTGAACCACCTGCTGTTGCCCAAGATAGTGCATTACCTTGACGGTCGGTAATTGTTACAATAGTGTTGTTGAAAGAAGCATGAACGTGAGCCATACCATCAGCAACTTGCTTTTTAACCTTCTTACGACGAATTGGTGCTTTAGCCATAATCTACCCCACCTTATTTCTTGATAGGCTTGCGAGGACCCTTACGAGTACGCGCGTTAGTCTTAGTACGTTGACCACGTAGTGGTAACGAACGACGGTGACGTAGGCCACGGAAACAACCAAGGTCCATAAGGCGCTTGATATTTAATGTAACTTCACGACGAAGGTCACCTTCTACAGTGTACTTGCCAACTGCTTCACGCAATACGTCAAGTGTTTCGTCTGAAAGTTCACCGATTTTTGTGGTCTCGGCGATACCAGTCGCTGCTAAGATTTCCTTAGAGCGAGTCTTACCTATGCCATAAATAGCAGTTAAACCGATAACTGCATGTTTATGATCAGGGACGTTAATGCCAGCGATACGGGCCACTAACACATCTCCTATATTTGAATTTGGTAATCATCTGTTTGAAAAGCCCGTAAGGATACTCAAACGAAGACCAAATCACAACTAAAAACACAGGCCGAGTAAATAACTCAGCCTGCACGACTGTTTAATTAGCCTTGCCTTTGCTTGTGCTTAGGCTCACTGCAAATTACGCGTACTACACCAGCACGTTTAATAACTTTACAGTTACGGCATATTTTCTTAACGGAAGCACGTACTTTCATTGCTCAACTCCGTAAAATGACCTTATCGACCGTAGCCTTTAAGGTTTGCTTTTTTCAGCACAGAATCATACTGATGTGACATCAGATGCGTCTGTACTTGTGCCATAAAGTCCATGATTACAACAACGATAATCAAAATTGATGTACCGCCGAAATAGAATGGCGTTTGCCATGCCATAGTCATGAATTCGGGCACCAGACAGATAAAGGTTATATACAAAGCACCTGCCAATGTCAGGCGTGTCATCACTTTATCAATGTATTTAGATGTCTGCTCACCTGGACGAATACCTGGGATAAATGCGCCAGATTTTTTCAGGTTATCTGCTGTTTCACGCGGGTTAAATACCAACGCGGTGTAGAAAAAGCAGAAGAAGATAATAGCCGCAGCTAAAACCATCGCATATAAAGGTTGACCTGGAGTCAACGTTGTAGCGATTGCTTGTAGCACATCAGCGACCGGACCTTCACCCTGGCCGAACCAGCTTGCAATTGTACCAGGGAACAGAATTATACTGCTAGCAAAGATTGGTGGAATAACACCCGCCATGTTTACTTTCAGTGGTAAGTGCGTGCTTTGAGCAGCAAATACCTGACGACCTTGTTGACGCTTTGCATAGTTAACGACGATACGACGTTGACCACGTTCAAAGAATACAACTAGGTAAGTAACAGCGAATACGATTACAGCAATCAATAACAGTACAAGTACATTCAGATCACCTTGGCGCGCCATTTCGGCTGTCGAACCAATAGCAGACGGCAGGTTAGCTACGATACCAACAAAAATCAGAACTGAGATACCGTTACCGATCCCACGTTCTGTAATTTGTTCGCCCAACCACATTAGGAACATAGTACCAGTTACTAAACTCACTACAGCAGTGAAGTAGAAACCGATGCCTGGGTTAACAACTAACCCGTCCATCATGCCCGGTAAGCTGGTAGCAATACCGATTGATTGGATTGTAGCAAGCACAAGCGTGCCGTAGCGTGTGTACTGGCTAATTTTCTTACGCCCTTGCTCACCTTCTTTCTTAAGCTCTATAAACGGCGGATACATATGCGTTAATAGTTGCGTAATAATCGAAGCCGAGATATACGGCATAATACCCAGTGCTAACACTGAAGCTCGCTCAAGCGCACCACCGCTGAACATGTTAAACATTTCAACAATGGTGCCCTTTTGTTGCTCGAAGAAATCGGCAAGTACAGCGGCGTCAATCCCAGGGATCGGCACGAATGAACCTAGACGGTAAATAATGATAGCACCTAATACAAATAGTAATCGACGCTTCAATTCCGAAAGCCCACTTTGTGCACTTTTCATATCTTGACCTGGTTTAGCCATTAGTACTTCCTTAGTCTTCTACCTTGCCTCCGGCAGCTTCGATAGCTTCGCGAGCACCTTTAGTCACTTTAAGACCTTTAACGGTAACTGCGCGTGAAACTTCGCCAGATTTAACTACTTTAACGAACTGGATGTTCTTTTTAACTAGACCAGCTGCTTGTAACGCGTTTACGTCTACTACATCGCCTTCAACTTTAGCGATTTCAAAAAGGTTAACTTCAGTAGATACTAATGATTTACGTGAAGTGAAACCAAATTTAGGTAGACGACGTTGCATAGGCATTTGACCGCCTTCGAAACCAACGCGAACTTTACCGCCAGAACGTGATTTTTGGCCTTTATGACCACGGCCACCAGTCTTACCAAGACCAGAACCAATACCACGACCTAGACGTTTCTTTTCAGTTTTTGCACCAGCAGCAGGTGAAAGTGTATTCAAATGCATCGAATTAACCCTCAACCTTTACCATGTAAGAAACTTGGTTAATCATACCACGCACACATGCTGTGTCTTCTAACTCAACAGTGTGATTGATACGACGTAGACCAAGACCGCGTAATGTAGCTTTATGCTTCGGTAAACGACCGATAGAGCTCTTTACTTGTGTTACTTTTACAGTTTTATTAGCCATGGTTTACCCCGTGATTTCGTCAACGCTAAGACCACGTTTAGCAGCGATTGACTCTGGAGAGTTCATGTTCTCTAGAGCAGCAATCGTTGCACGAACGATGTTGATCGGGTTAGTTGAACCGTATGCTTTTGACAATACGTTCTGTACACCAGTTACTTCTAGTACTGCACGCATCGCACCACCGGCGATGATACCTGTACCTTCAGAAGCAGGCTGCATGTATACTTTAGAACCCGCGTGGCGACCCTTGATTGGGTGCTGTAGCGTGTTACCGTTAAGGTCTACACTGATCATGTTGCGACGTGCTTTTTCCATTGCTTTTTGAATAGCAGCTGGAACTTCACGTGCTTTACCATAACCAAAACCTACTTTACCTGCGCCGTCACCAACTACTGTTAGTGCAGTGAAGCTAAAGATACGACCACCTTTAACCACTTTAGACACACGGTTTACCGCGATTAGCTTTTCAGCCAAATCAGGCTGTTGTTGCTTTGCTTCTACGTTAGCCATTGTCTACTCCTAGAATTGCAGACCGGCTTCACGCGCTGCATCAGCAAGCGCCTTCACACGGCCGTGATATTTAAAGCCACTGCGATCAAAAGCAATCTTTTCGATGCCTTTGTCAGCTGCACGTTCAGCAACCGCTTTACCAACTGCTTGAGCAGCTGCAACGTTACCTGTGCCTTTAACTGTTTCGCTAATTGCTTTTTCAACAGTAGAAGCAGCAGCCAGTACAGTACCCTCAGCAGTAACTACTTGAGCGTAAATGTGACGTGGCGTGCGGTGGATAACAAGACGCGTTGTGCCTTGTTCAATATAATTTCTACGAGTGCGTTTAGCACGACGTAGACGAGCTGTTTTTTTATCCATCGTCTTACCTTACTTCTTCTTAGCCTCTTTACGGCGTACATTCTCGTCCGCGTAACGAACACCTTTACCTTTATAAGGCTCAGGTTTACGGTATGCACGGATGTTAGCAGCTGTTTGACCAACTAACTGCTTGTCTACGCCCTTAACTAGAACTTCTGTTTGGCTTGGTGTTTCAATCGTAATACCTTCTGGTACTTCGAAATTCACTGGGTGTGAGAAACCAAGAGTTAAGTCTAATACTTTGCCCTTAGCTGCTGCACGGTAACCAACACCTACTAACTGAAGTTTCTTCTCGTAACCTTCATGCGTACCAACAACCATGTTGTTGATTAGAGCGCGAGCAGTACCTGCTTGTGCCCATGCATTAGCTACGCCTTCACGAGGTAAAGTTGTAATAACGTTGTCGTTAACTTGTACTTCAACAGCGTCGTTGATAGTACGAGTTAATTCACCGTTTTTGCCTTTAACTGTGATGTCCTGGCCTTTTAATGTAACTTCTACACCGGCAGGAACATTGATTGGTGCCTTTGCTATGCGAGACATAGTTCCCCTCCGATTAAGCTACAAAGCCAATGATCTCACCACCAACGCCGGCACTACGTGCTGCGCGGTCTGTCATTAGGCCTTTAGAAGTTGATACGATAGCGATACCAAGACCACCCATTACCTTAGGTAATTCGTCACGTTTCTTATAGATACGTAGACCAGGGCGGCTAACACGCTGGATGTTTTCAATAACAGCTTTGCCTTCGAAATATTTTAAATCGATAGAAAGCTCAGGCTTCGCTTCACCGCTTACAGCGTAATCTGCGATATAACCTTCATCTTTTAATACTTTAGCTACTGCTACTTTCAGTTTTGAAGTTGGCATCGTTACTGATACTTTCTTCGCTGACTGACCGTTACGGATACGTGTAAACAAATCCGCAATAGGATCTTGCAAGCTCATAGTCTTACTCCCGTGATACTATTACCAGCTAGCCTTTTTAAGGCCAGGAATTTCACCGCGCATAGCTGCTTCGCGAACTTTAATACGGCTCATGCCGAATTTGCGAAGGTAACCATGTGGGCGGCCCGTAACGTTACAACGATTACGTTGACGTGAAGAGCTAGAATCACGTGGTAAAGCTTGTAGCTTTAATACCGCGTCCCAACGATCATCGTCAGATGTATTAACATCACTGATGATAGCTTTTAGTGCCGCACGCTTTTCAGCGAACTGAGCAACTAATTTCGCACGCTTTGCTTCGCGTGCTTTCATAGAATTCTTTGCCATAACCCTACCCTTATTTCTTGAATGGGAAGTTAAACGCTTCTAACAACGCACGGCCTTCATCATCTGTTTTCGCAGAAGTAGTGATTGTGATATCCATACCGCGAACACGGTCTACTTTATCATAATCGATTTCTGGGAAGATGATTTGCTCACGTACGCCCATGCTGTAGTTACCACGTCCATCAAAAGACTTAGCACTTACACCACGGAAGTCACGGATACGTGGGATAGCGATTGAAACCAAACGCTCAAAAAAGTCCCACATACGCTCGCCACGTAGGGTTACTTTACAACCAATTGGGTAACCTTCACGCACTTTAAAGCCTGCAACTGATTTGCGTGCTTTAGTGATTAGAGGTTTCTGACCAGAGATTGCTTCTAGATCCGCAACAGCGTTATCTAGGATCTTCTTGTCAGCTAGAGCTTCGCCCACACCCATGTTTAATGTGATCTTTTCGATCTGAGGGACTTGCATGACAGAGCTGAAACCAAACTTCTCTTGAAGCTCAGCAACTACTTTGTCTTTATATACTTCATGCAGTTTCGCCATCATTCTACTCCAACTATTAGATAGTTTTACCAGTAGATTTAAAGATACGTAATTTCTTACCATCTTCAATCTTGAAACCTACACGATCTGCTTTACCCGTTTCCGAGTTGTAGATCGCAACGTTTGATACGTCGATAGACGCTTCTTTCTCAACAATACCGCCAGCTTGGTTCAACTGAGGAACAGGCTTTTGGTGCTTCTTGATTAAGTTGATGCCTTCGACAAATACTCGACCAGATTCAGCAACAACTGAAAGCACTTTACCGCGCTTACCTTTGTCTTTGCCTGCTAGTACGATTACTTCGTCATCACGACGGATTTTTGCTGCCATGATAGACTCCTTATAGTACTTCTGGTGCTAGTGAAACGATTTTCATGAACTTTTCAGTACGAAGTTCACGAGTCACAGGGCCGAAGATACGAGTACCAATTGGCTGTAAGTTATCGTTTAAGATAACAGCCGCATTGCTATCGAAACGGATCAAAGAACCGTCCGGACGACGAACGCCTTTTTTAGTACGCACAACTACCGCGTTTTTAACATCACCTTTCTTCACTTTACCGCGAGGAATAGCTTCTTTTACAGAAACTTTGATGATATCGCCAACCGCTGCATAGCGACGGTGCGAACCGCCAAGGACTTTAATACACTGCACTTTGCGAGCGCCGCTGTTATCAGCAACGTCCAGCTGAGTTTGCATTTGGATCATGTTAATGACCTCCGGTGTAGAAATTACAACACGCCTTAATTTTGTTTAAAATCAAGACATTTCGGTTAAATTCCACTCAAAAAACAAGCAAGTTGTCTCTTAAGGGCGGGCAATTGTAGCAGCAATGGCAAGGAAGTGGTAGGTTATTTTTTAATTAATTTGGAATTAATCGCAATGCCTGCATTGAAGAATTACAGCAGCTTGCTGGTTTGTTATTGATTATAAAACAAACAGGGCGCAAATGCGCCCTGTTTTTGAGTTTAATTAAATTTTTATTAATTACCAAATAGACCTTTTAACTTGTCTTTAATTTTATCTTTGGCTTTTTCTTTGACTTCTTCTTTCGCCGCATCACTGACATCTAAGCTATAACCAACATCATGGAATGGGCCTTTGATACGCAGTGGAATTTTAAAGCCGGTACTATCATCGGTCGTGCCTTGCCCTTCGATTGAATCAACAATCCCCGTTACCAAGCGATAGTCTACATTCGTCATAGGTAAATCAACTTTACCTGAGCCTGTAATGCGAATAAGCGGGCTAAGTAGCGACAGATCTTTATTTTCACCAACACCGTTAGTGAATACAAAACTGCCCTGCAATGCTGAGAAGTCTGTTTGCTGTGAGTTATCAAATCCAGTATCTAAACCTTCTGATACTGCGCTTAAGTTACCTTTGATAAGCTCTTTTGCTTTACGAACCATCTCTGCAATGTTGGCCCCTTTTACCGCACCATCAGCAAACTCAAAGCCTAACTTACCATTTAAAGCATTGATAAAGCTCTTTTGGCTTTGACCTGTGGTCGTTAGATCCCAGTTTAGAGAGCCTTTACCCATCAACTTATCGAAACCAGCCGCATCAGTTAGTAATGGCTGCGCATCAATTTTATCTAAAGAAAAGTTAGTACTAATTTTATAAGGTGTTTGCTTGGCGTTTACGGTTATCACACCTTTACCATTGCCCTCATAAGCAACAAACTTGTCTAGACTAATTTTAGCCACGGCATTTTTTAGGTTCACCGTTAACTGGTTTTCACCAAGGGTAATATCATTGGCTTTTAAGCCACTTGAACGCACGACTACATTTGCATCAAGTGCATTTAAGCCGCTCATATCAATTGCAGTATCATCCCAAACAATTGGTTGTGCTGGCGCATCTGCTGCAGGCTCTGCTTGCTCTTCTTTAGCTACACCCTCTGGTAGGTAAGGGTTTAGATCAAGCATACCTAAATCAATATCGGCATTCACAGCTAAACGATCACCAAGCTTAATATCGCTTTTACCTTTAATTTGCAGCTCATCTAGGGTGGCAAGTAGCTCTGTAAGCTTAAACTGCTGCCCTTTTAGATGCATTGACCCTTTTACATTAAATGCATTAAACGCAGTTTCTTTTGCATTAAGTTCAACACCTTGCCAGCTCGCAATATTTTTCACTGAGTCACCACTGACAGAAAGAAGCCCTTGCACGTCATTACCCATTTCTGCAATTGCACCTTTAAAATTCAAATCGACTAAGCGTGAATCAACCTCAGTGCTTACATTAAAGGTTTCGCCTTCAATCGCTTTAACAGGTGTATCTAGCGTGACATCTAAATCAAAGCGCTCACCCATATAGGTAATACCGCCTTTTAACTCTAAGGTCTTACGAAGAGAAGGTAATAGGATTGCTAATTCTAAATCGCTTATCTGTTGCTTTGCCCCGGTTTTACCATCTAGATAAGTGAAAGTACCACCGTAGATTGCTACTTCACCAAGTTCGATGTCAAAGTTATCTGGTAAGTTAACAGCGCCAGAACTCTTTTGCTGCTCTGTCTGTGGTTGCTCAGCAACCGCATCAAATAATTGCCAGTTTGCTTTACCATTTTTATCGGTTTCTAACAAAATTGTTGGTTCGTTAATAACGAATTTATCAAGTTTAAACTCACCGCCAAATAACGACATCCACGGGATACGGATAGCAAGTTGCTGCATGCTTGCCATATCTTTTTGTGAGCCTGTTTGCATATTGGCAAAGTGCACATCATTCAATTCGAGTTTTAATGATGGAAATACCGACAGCTTTTTATCGCCATTAATAGTCAGACTACGACCTGTGGTTTGTTCTACTTGCTCCGATACTTTATTAAATATCGCGTCTGTAGGTATTAGGAATGGTGCTGCGACTACCAATGCAATCAGTAATACGAAGATGACACCAACGATTTTCAGTAAGGTTTTCATAATCATCCTTAAAAATGGGCAAACAATGTTCTTATCATAGCGGGAGTTAGGCGCAATTGCATTGCCCAACACATAAAAAGGTTTGTGAACAAGCTTAGGTACAAGAATATGAATCAGCGCTGAAACCATTTGATACCTATAGGTTACAAAAAAATCTTGACCGCATGATACCTTAGGGTTATATTGATACCTGTAGGTTACATTTGAGTTTAAAATAAAAGGAAACGATTATGTCTAAGCAAGATATCAAAACAGAAGAAAAGTTTATGAGTCATAACGCATGGTTTTCAATATTCATGGGAGTCACGTTATTAATTATTAGTGTTTACCCAATGCTCAAGCAAACATCAGCACCGTTACTGTTTATTGGCGGTACCGCATTTTTAGGATCTTTCTTTATGTTTGTAATTAGAGGGGGATTTACATGGAAACTTGGTTATCGCCTTACGTATAAGGATGAATTTTTAAATACGATTGATACCATCGCTTATAAACATGTAGTGCTTGGATTGCTTTCTAGCATGGGGGCTATTTTTTTATTGTCTGATGAACTTGCTTTAAATGTATCTCATAGCATGATGGCCACATTTTACCTTGCTTTGATGTGTTTGATATATGGCGTATCAATTCTTTGGCAAAGTAGAGACTAGGTATAAAAGTGCAAAATAATATCGCTAAATTTCGTAAAGATAAGGGGTTATCGCAGCAAGAACTTGCTGATGCCATTGCAGTATCACGTAAAACCATCAGCACAGTTGAAACCGGCCGCTTTATACCCTCGGTGATTATCGCGTTAAAAATTGCTACTCACTTTGAACTCAGTGTTGAGCAATTATTTACACTCGATGACAATGATTAATAAACCACATCAGCCGCAATCTTACTTATAAATTATCAGTAAGATTGCATCATTCCATTACTTCGGTATGATGCACGACCCTGTTGTTTTTGCACCCTGTGTACTAAAATTAAACAACCCAATTTGGTCAAAACTGGAGTATCGATTAAGCATGAAGAAACTGCTTATTTCACCGTCAAAAATGGCGCTTGGCGAGCAAGAAAGTCAAATTTATCAAAATATCCTCAAGCAAGCCTCTGATATCAGCTTAAACCTTATGGCAGTTAAAGTAGAAAACCACCCTGAAGACTTTTTAGGTTGGTGCTATGAGCTATTAAGTGCAAGCCGTGATCGCATTAACTACGATCTGTTAGAAGATAAGCAATTACCCACTCTTAAAAAACTTCATGACTTATTAATTTCTGCAATCAGTTTTTTGCAGTTAAAAACATTAAGGGTTGCGCCATGGCCTGTTATTGCAGGCTTCATCGAGCAGCATAAAGAGCTTGTAGCCCTTGATGAGCAACTACGCTTAGCTAATTACATTGCCGCAATTAAATCGCAATCCCTAAAAGAGATGATCCCAGAAGACCGTTTAGCGTTTTCAGGTAAACACAGTGCCTCGCTTGATCCAAGCAGCTATAACTTCGACGTTGAATGGTTTGCTTCTACTAAGAACGCAAAAGGTTTCCACCAAATGTTGAGTGATTTGCCAGGTGCATTCGATGAGGCGCTTGTACACATTCCACTTGAGGGTGAAGTAACGCAAGAACATTATCAGCATTTTATGGTCGCTTACTTCATGGCATTTAATGGCAGCGATGAAAAGCCAACGCTTGCTCCTGCTACTCGCTTGCTTGCGATGCGCCGACCTGACGTGTTTACACCAATCGTAAATAGTAAACTTGATGCCCTTTGTGCGGCATTAGGCATTACTAAGCTTAATAACCGTGATTTTGAGCGCTACTGGCAAGATGTTGTCGAAGCAATACATAGCATGCCTTGGTTCAAAATGGCCAGTGCAGCAAATGAGCTTGAACAATCTCTGGTTGAAATCAAAGCCCTATTGCCTAGCTTCTTTTATTATGCAGATAAAAGTACCGCTGATAACTCTAACTATATTAAGTTGTTAAACAAACCTAAGAGTACCACAAGCTCAGCAGGTAAAAAGACCGTACGCCGTGGCAAAGAATCAGCAGAGATACTGGTGGACCGAGCATTAGCAAGTGATGATATCCCTGAACATATCAAAGCTAAGCGCGATTCAATCATCAGTGAAGTTGAAAAAGGCCGCAGTGTTGAAGAAACCATTACTCTAATGCGTGCAATTTTCGGCTAAGTTACTCTCAAATAAGCAAAACCCGGTTGCTTCGCAATTGTGCAACCGGGTTATTTTTTGCACCACACATGTGCGCATGAACAATTCAAATAACCATCCTTTTCACAATTAAACAAGTTTAAAAGCCTGTTTTTAAAGCCTTTAAGCATAAAATATCCCGCTCGGAATTAACTTGGCACAACCAGTGCAATATCGTATCCAGACAACACATAGAAAATGTCCTCAAATAATAACCAGACTGCAATCTGAAAATGGGACAAAATCAACATAACAACAGGATACAGAAACATGCTAAAACTAAAAAAAACGGTCGCAGCAAGCGCCCTTGCGCTATTAACTTTGAGCTCAACATATAGCTATGCAGAAGTTACAGCAAACGCTGCGGCAACTTCAAACTACTTATGGCGTGGTCAAGAGCAAGGCGGTGGTGATGCTGCAATCCAAGGTGGTATCGACTACGCAAGTGAATCTGGCTTTTATGCGGGTACTTGGGTATCGAATGCTAGCTGGGCTGACGACATGACTTACGAGCTAGACCTTTATGCTGGTTTTGGCGGTGAAATCAATGAAACCTTTAGCTACGATGTTGGCTACATTTATTATGCATACCCAGATGCAGCGTCTTACACAGATGCAGACTTCTCAGAAATCTACGGTAGCATTAGCATGGGTAGCTTCACCTTTGGTGCAGCAGTCCTAGCAACATCAGCAGCAAGCGGTGACGGTACAGATTTTGGTGACTCTCTATATTTAAATGCTGACTACAGTTTCCCAGTTGGCAGTACCGGTGCAGAAATGGCCCTTCACTTAGGCCATTACTCAGGGGATTTCATTGGTGATGATGACATCATCGACTACGGTGTTTCAGTGTCGAAAGACGGCTTTACTTTCGGTCTTTCAGACAACGACATTGATGGTTCAGATCTAAAAGTGTATGTCGCTTACGCGGTTGACTTCACTTTATAAAGAATGTGTTACTTGCTGCAACACGAAGGGCCGTTAAGGCCCTTTTCTAGTTTTGGGCTATATATTAAGGTACACTATGCCCGGTTGAGCCTTGCCAAATGCGATACCATTGTTCACGGTTCATAGTAAGCTGCTTAGCTTCAACAGCTGATTTAACACGCTCAATATTACCCGTACCAAGTACCACAGACGGTGCACTTGGGTGCATTAACAGCCAAGCATAAACAACTTGATCAATGGCTGTGGCGCCAATTTCAGCACCAACTTGCTCCAACACTGCACGTAAACGCACCGCTTTTTCATCATCACTTGAGAATATACGACCCCCAGCTAATGGTGACCAAAGCATAGGTTTGATATCGAGCAATTGGCATTGGTCTAAGCTACCATCATCAAGGGCTTTCATTTCGTAAGGTGAAAACTCAATTTGATTAGTCACAAGCTCAAAATCTAAACGCGACTGCAACAAGCTAAGTTGCGATGGGGTAAAATTAGATACACCAAAATCAATCACGTCACCATTTGCTTTTAAGGTATTAAATGCTTGTGCCATTTCATCGGCGTTCATTAAGTAATCAGGGCGATGGATAAGTAATACATCTAAACGATCAGTGTTAAAGTTTTTAAGTGACTGCTGTGCTGAGGCAATTATATGCGCGGCACTTGAATCATAATGGTTTGCTTTGCCTTGTAATCCTAGGCTGGCAAACGCAGGCTTAATACCACATTTAGTGATTATTTTGATTTCATCACGAATACTTGGTTTTAGTTTAAGTGCTTTACCAAATTCGGCTTCACAACCGTATTCACCATAGATGTCAGCATGATCGGTATGTGACACACCCATCTCAATTGCATTTTCTAAAAAACTTAAGCATTGCTGTGGCGTTATCTGCCAATCTAACAAGCGCCAGAATCCTAATACCAACTCATCAATACAACGACCATTGCTATTCACCATAACGACCTACTATTCCTAATAAATTCGACTCAAATTAATCCTTTAACCATATCACAGATTTACTAATCACAGCTGTTAACATACAGTTACAAAACAAATTGCTAATTTGTTACTAAACAGGATATTTTAGTACCTAAAAACAAATGTTATAAAACAAGGAATAAAAAATGAAATCATCAAATGTCATGACCGCATTGGTTGATATTTTTATCAGCCCGAGCAAAGCCTTTAATGGTTTAAAGGAAGCAAAAGGTTGGTCTTTTGTTGCCTTTATTTTACTTGCCGGCATCCTCGCTGCCAGCATGTTTGCTTTTTACAATAAAGCTGACCCGCAGTTTTTAATCGATCAACAAGTGGCTGCTGCCAGTGTTGATGCCACCATTGCAGAACAAAAAATGATTCGCCAAAGCATGGAGCAAACCATAGATATGCAAGTATGGTTTGCTATGTTTGGTGGCATCATTGGTTTGGCTGTTATTAATGCTCTAATGGCAGGCTACTACCTATTTGTATCTAAGCAAGATCCAGAAGCTAACTACGGTTATGGTGCGTGGTATGGCTTTGGTGTGTGGACCATGATGCCAATGATTATCTCAAGTCTTGGTTTACTCATCTTAGTATTAACTGCGAGTACCGACCAAATCTCACAGACGTTATTTAACTATGCTTCGATTAACCAACTTTTAATTGGTTTAGAAATTGGCCACCCATTCTACACCTTACTTGAAAGTCTCAATATCTTTTCTATTTGGGGTATTTTCATCGCAGCTATCGGTTTAAAGAGCTGGACTAATTTCACTTTCAATAAAGCGCTACTGTTTGCAGCTCTACCAAGTATTGTTATTTACGGTATTTGGACTGTAATCGCTCTCGTTTAATTCTGCTTTGAGCGGCGATATGCCGCTCTTAACTACCAAGGAAGTAACATGAAAAAAGCCATTATTATTGGCCTCGCTGTTACAGCATTTGTCGCTTTACTGATTTCAAAACAAGTCACAGGCAATAAAGATGCACCAGAAATGCATATTGCAGAAGTTGAACAAGGCAATATTGCCGATTCAATTTTAGCCTCTGGCAACCTCGTGTTTAATACCCAAGTGCAACTGCGCTCAGAAGTGACAGGCCGTGTAGCGAAAGTGTTTGTTGAAGAAGGCGAAAGTGTCACTGAGGGCGATATTTTAATGCGCCTAGATACGACCGCGTTTGAATCTGAAGTTGCACGCAACAAGGCCGTGCTTCGCGCGACCGAAATCGATATAAAGCATAGCGAAACCCGATTAAAAAATATCGAGCGTCAACTAAGCCGCCAGAAAGAGCTTTATGAAGTGGGCCTTGCAGGCCAAGAAGTGTATGAAAACCTACAAAATGCCCGCGATTTAGCAAAAATAGATATTGAAGCAAGACGTGAAGCTTACAACCAAGCCCAAGCATCGTTATTGATTGCTGAAGACCGTTTAAATAAAAGCGTGTTTCGCGCTCCAATGAGTGGCCTACTTGCTTCGGTAAATATTAAAGAAGGTGAAACTGTTATTGCGGGAACAACTAACATTATTGGCTCAGACTTGATGCTAGTAGCTGATCCAAGCGCAATATTAGCCGAGCTTCGAGTGGATGAGACCGATATTGCCGGTATCAAATTAGACCAACATGCAGATATCTATGCCGCCGCTTACCCAAATCAACCTTTCACTGGCAAAGTAATAAACATTGGCACATCAGCAAAAAATCAAGCCGGTTCTCAGGGCTTATCATTTAAAGTCAAAGTACTGCTTGATGCCACTGACCGCCAGCTTTATGCCGGAATGAGCTGCCGCGCAGAAATCGCCACAAGCATTGCCGAAAATGGCTTAAAACTGCCTATTGAAGCTATTCAAAAAGAGGATGATAGCTACTTTGTCTGGAAGCTTAATGCAGATAATACAGTAACTAAAACAGCTGTTACGGTAGGTATTTCTTCAGATATCGAACAAGCACTAACCAGCGGTGTTGCAAAAGGAGATCGTATTGTTATCGGCCCAGCTAGACCACTTAGCTCACTAAAAGAGGGTGATACGGTAGCCGTTAAAAACAGCCCTGAAAAAGGTGCTAACTAATGTCTGCGGTGATCAAACTCAGTAATATCAATAAACAATACAAAATGGGCGAACAAGTTTTCAAAGCCCTTGATGATATTAATATTGAAATTGCACAAAATGAGTATGTTGCCATTATTGGCCCTTCGGGTTCAGGTAAATCAACCCTGATGAACTTGCTTGGCTGCTTAGATACTCCCACCAGTGGTGACTACTATTTAAAAGATAAGCTAGTAAAGCGCATGACCGAAACGGAGCTTGCTCATCAGCGTAATGAAAGTGTTGGCTTTATTTTTCAAAGCTTTAACTTATTACCACGAGCATCCGCCCTTGAAAATGTTATGCAGCCCTTAGTGTATCGATTTATTTCTGCCAAAGAGCGAAAGCAACAAGCGCTCGAATCATTACAACGGGTTGGTCTTGGCGATAAGGTAAATCACCTTTCGAGCCAGCTTTCTGGTGGCCAACGTCAACGTGTCGCTATAGCTCGCGCACTGGTTACTAAGCCCCACATTCTACTTGGTGATGAGCCTACCGGTAACTTAGATAGTAAAACCACCACTGAAATCATGGCGCTGTTTGATGAACTTCATAACGAAGGGCACACCATCATTTTGGTTACTCATGAACAAGATATTGCTGATCACTGCCAACGTGTTATTCGCTTAGTTGATGGCAAGGTTGTTAGTGATACCCGTAAAGGCGAAGGAACAAGACAACATGTTTAAATCTGCTATCGCTGTAATGGAAGGTACAAAAGCCGCACTGATGGCAATTAAAGCCAATGCGATGCGCAGTGCCCTTACCTGCTTAGGCATTATTATTGGTGTTGCAGCGGTTGTGACCGTGGTGGCAGTGATGCAAGGGTTTACCAAGCAAATTAATGATCAGCTTGCTGATATGTCTCCCGATGTCACCAATATAAAACCTTACACTAGCGTAGAAAAAGAAATGGTAGGTCAACAAGCAAAGTTAACCTACAGCGACTTTTTAACTCTAAAAGCCCGAGTGAAAGAAGCCGAAACCTTTACTGCGCTAATGTTTACTTGGCGCTTTTCTGGTGCAGCAGAGTATGGCAATAAAAGTCATGCTTCACGGGTAATGGGCACCGAGCAAGACTACCAAAAAGCTTATCGCACCTACCCAGAACTCGGGCGGTTTATTCGCGCAGAAGATGATGAAAAACGCCGTCGAGTGGCGTTTATTGGCCCTTCAATTATCGAAAAGCTTAACCTGCCTGAAAACCCTGTAGGTGAGTATATCAAACTCGGTGGTGAGTGGTTTCGCATTATTGGTGTTGCTGAAAAACAAGGTAGTTTATTAGGTTTTGACCAAGACGATTACATTAATATTCCAATAAGTACCATGAGTGCGCTAGAAGGCGGCAGTGTTGATACCAATGTACAAATGATGTTTCGTTTGAAAGATGATGCTAACGAAGCGCAAGTATTGGGTAAAATTCGCCGTATCTTACGTCAATTACATAAACTGAAAGACGGTGAAGATGACGACTTTGAATTTGAAACTGCCGAAAAAGCCCGTGCTAATATCGATAAATTTACCGGAAGTGCTACCGCAATTACCGCGGGGATAGTGGGTATCAGCCTGGTAGTTGGTGGTATTGGAGTGATGAATATCATGCTGGTTTCGGTAACAGAACGTACGCGTGTGATCGGCACCTTGAAAGCATTAGGTGCAACACCTGGCTTTATTATGCTGCAATTTTTAGTTGAAGCTGTGGTGCTATCACTGTTTGGTGGTTTAATTGGTTTAGCGATTGGTTATGGTGCTGCGGCACTGATTTCGTTATCAGTGCCGAGCATGCCAGATGCCTACATACCGGGTTGGGCGATTATGCTGTCATTTGGCTTTACTTCATTGATTGGTATTGTGTTTGGCTTAGCGCCCGCTATTAAAGCGGCACGCTTAAACCCAATTGATGCGCTGCGTTATGAATAACTAGTCTGGCTTATAAGGTACTTGAGCGCAGCTTATTTCAACTGTTTTCGGGTACCAAATAGGCCCAACTTGGTTTACTGCAACTTCAGCTAAGCCATTGGTGAACGACTTATAAGTGTGAACGGTTTGCCATTCGGAATCAGGACACTCCTCAGATAAGTCGACAGGCTTTGAACCTTCGTAAAGCGCTGCGGCAAAGTTATGATGCCATTGCTCTGTTGCAGGCGCTTTATTGGCTTGTGCAGCACTGCCGTTATCAAAGTAGATATTTGTGCAACCACTTAAGGTTGCCACTAACACAGTTGTTACTAGTAGGCTTTTCATAGTTGTTGCTCCTGTGCTTGTTGCTCACACCATACTTTTACTGTGTGAGGAGCATAAATTCCGAGTGTAACAAGTCCTAATGCGCCATCAGCGAATGTTTGTTGCGATTGCATTTGGGCAACTTTTTTATCTTGGCAAATAGCCTTTACATCAACGCGCTCTTCACCAACGAGGCCCCACAAAAAGAATGGGCGGCTAT
Source organism: Pseudoalteromonas sp. P1-26 (assembly GCF_001401795.1). Lineage (NCBI taxonomy): Bacteria > Pseudomonadati > Pseudomonadota > Gammaproteobacteria > Alteromonadales > Pseudoalteromonadaceae > Pseudoalteromonas > Pseudoalteromonas sp. P1-26. The sequence goes on from NZ_LKDX01000001.1 coordinate 19,740, forward strand.
CTTGGTAATCAGCTTTAGTGGCTAATTTATTGGTTGTTTTTTCTGGCACTATGGTGACTGATGAACACGCTGTCACCGATAAGGCAAGCAGCATACAGGCCATTTGTTTCATGAGTAGTTCCTTTGTCTGAGTTGTTAAGCTCAGTAAGTATAAGAATATGAGTACTCATTTTGGGTAAGAAAGCGTATAAAAATTGTAGGAAATACTACAGTTTCTAACATTTAGCCTTTGAACTAAACTGAGGCTATCGACGACTAACTCTCAAGGAAAGTAACTAAAGGTCATTATGACGGCATATCTGCGTATATTTTTATTACTTGTGTGTTTAAGTGTGCTGTCTTGGTATAGCTTTTCAAGCGATCCTAGCTCTGATGAGCAACAAGGTATAACCAAAACCGCTGTGAACCTTGCTAATTGCCAACAGCAATTAGCGCAAAGCCGCATGCAAACTTACGCTGAACATTATATTTTGCCCTATCAGTTCAAGTTATTGAGTTGGAATATCTACAAAGCACAAATAGATGGCTTACTCACAGATTTACAAAACCTAAATGCCGATGCTGATATTGTGTTATTACAAGAAGCTATCGAAGAACCTGCACTTACAAAGCTAAAACCTTACTGGCGCTTTGCTAAAGGGTATAAGAGCGGCAGCGTGCAATCAGGAGTTATGACACTCAGCCGCTGGCCAGCTACTGTACATTGTACACTCACCCATAAAGAGCCTTGGCTACGTAGCCCAAAAGCCACCAATATTGTGGAGTATGCGCTGCCTGAACAACAGTTATTACTCAGTATTAACCTACATGCCATTAACTTTACGATTGGCGTTAGTGACTTTAAGCAACAGCTCGACGATGCAGCCGCTATTATGCGAACGCATAAAGGCCCTATTGTATTTGCCGGTGATCTCAATACCTGGAGTGATGAACGCCAAGCCTTATTACAGCAAACATTGACCCAGCTAGGTTTGCACGAAGCTATTTATTTAGATGATAAGCGCACCAAAGCATTTGGATTAGCACTTGACCAAGTATGGGTGCGTGGTGTCAAAATAGAAACTACCGTTGTACCTGAGCTTGCAAGCTCAGATCATAACCCAATAATTGCAACCTTGACGATAGAGCATCAAACGCTATGAGATTATGTATGAGAAGATATTGGTTTATCGCGTTAATATTATTGAGCATTAGTCAATTCAGTGATGCAGCCACCCCAGAACAAGAGATAAATCACCTCATTGATTTTGTAGCTAAAAGCGATGCGGTATTTATTCGCAATGGTACAGAGCACTCAAGCCAAGATGCTTCCGAACACCTTGCTATGAAGTATCGAAAAGCAACCCGCTATGCAAAAACTGCCGAAAAGTTTATCGAGAATCTGGCGAGTAAAAGCTCATGGAGCGGTAAGCCCTATAAAGTAAGACTCAGCAATGGGTCGTTACTCAATGCAAAAGATTGGTTGAGCAATGAATTAAAAGAGTACCGCCGAAACCAACATATTCATAATTAAAATCATCAACACACAAGAAGCGAAAAGCCATGCAAGAACACAAAAATCAGCCACTCAATGACTTTATTGAGTACCCTCATGAAGAGATGCTTAAACGCGCCGAAGAGTTTTTAGCCGTGAGTCAGCGTCGCCACAGTATTCGCAGCTTTAGCGACCGCCCAGTGCCAAAAGAAATAATCGAAACCTGTATTAGAGCGGCTGGCACTGCACCGAGCGGTGCCAATCATCAACCTTGGCACTTTGTAGCAATACACAGCAGCGATGTGAAAAAACAAATTCGAGAAGCCGCTGAAAAACTAGAGCGCTCATTTTATGAAGGTCGCGCAGGTGAAGAATGGTTAGATGCCTTAAAACCACTTGGCACAGATGCCAGTAAGCCCTACCTTGAGCATGCGCCTTGGCTAATTGCCGTGTTTAGTCAAAAGAAAGGTGGTATTTCTGCCGATGACAAAAATACCAATTACTATGTTCATGAATCTGTTGGCCTAGCAACCGGCTTTTTAATTCAAGCACTACACAGAGCTGGCCTTGCCACCCTTACGCATACACCAAAGCCAATGAGCTTTTTAACTGAGATTTGTGGCCGTGATAAAGATAATGAGCGCCCTTACATGCTGCTAATTGCAGGCTACCCAGGGATAGATGCAACCATCCCTGAGCATGCCTTAGTGAAAAAGTCGCTAGACGAAATAGCGACCTTTATTTAGTTTTAAAATCAACAGCCAGCACATCACCTGGGTTTAAACCTGAAACGATGTGCTGCTTGCCATCGAGCATTTCGCCAAGGCGAACGAAGCGGCGCACTATCTGATTATTTTCAAGTAAATAGACCATACTCAATTGGCCATATTGGTGCACCCAGCTTGACTCAATCAACACCCCTTTTTCAGTGGCGAGCGGTAATAGTAATTGCGCATAAAGCCCAGGCATTAACCCAGTTTGCGCATCTGTTTCTAAACGGATTTCCATACTACGCGCAGCACTATCAGCAACAGGCACAATTTCTGTCACTGTGGCAGGCATTGACGTAGATAAAGCAGGTAGTTTAACCGTTAGAGTTTGACCAATATTCAACTTAATTGCTTGTTGTTCTCTGACATTAAATGCTAATTGCAATTGTTGTGGGTTATACAGTGCGAGTAATGGCGTGCCAGGCGTTGCGGTATCGCCAGGCTCTGCAAAACGCTCAACCACAACACCTGAAATCGGCGCTTTAATTTGCGTAAAACTCAGTGCAACTTGCGCTTGTGTTTGCTGCTGCTTAGCAATCGCTAGGTTCGCAGTTAAGTTATCGAACCTTGCTTTTGCATCGTCGTATTCGCTAACAGATACCAAGCCTTGCTTGTATAAGTCGTTAATACGCTTTAGTTGTTTCTCCGCTTGAGTCAGCGAGGCATTAATTGCATTTATTTGTGCTTCGCTTTGAGCAAGCCCAGCTTTAAAGTCATCTTGCTGCAAGGTAATTAGCACGTCACCTTGTTTTACAGTATCGCCAGCGCGTACATTTAAACGCTCAACTTGTGCCATTACACGAGAAGAGATTTGCGTATTTTGTTTTGCAATCACGGTGCCCGGTACAACTTCATCACGAGCAATATTTGCCAGTGTCACTGTCACTAACTGGCCAGTGTAATCATTTGCCGATGGGTTTTTCATGCCTGCAGCTTGCTTATCAGAAAAACTGCCTGCCATGTAAAGTACCGCCACAATAATCACAGATAACGCGATGATTGAACCAATAAGTTTTGATTTACCCTGCATGAGCTTGTTCCTCTTTGGCTGCATCCTTTGCAAACACTAAATAATAAACCAGCGGCACAACAAATAATGAGAACAATGTTGATGCCACAATACCAAAAATAATTGCGATAGCTAGACCGCTAAATACCGGATCTAGGGTGATCACCAAGTTACCTAATAAGGTGGTTCCCGCAGTCAGTAACACAGGGCGCATACGCACGGTGCCTGCGGCGATTAAAGCCTGTTTAATTGCCATACCTTGGCCGCGAGCTTGATTAATAAACTCAACTAAAATAAGTGAGTTACGAACCACAATACCAGCAAGTGCAATCATGCCTATCATGGCTGTTGCGGTGAATAGCACCGGCTCTGGAGCACCAGCAATAGTGCGCTCTCCAAATTGATTTAATAGCCAAAAGCCCGGCATTATCCCTATTACGGTTAATGGAATAGCCGACATGATGATCAGTGACAAACTCGCAGAGTTTGTTTGAATGCGTAAGATGATGAAAATTGCAGTGAGCGCAAACGCAAAGGCAATCCCCATATCTCTGAATACATCAATGGTAATTCGCCATTCACCTTCACCACTAAAGGTCACGTCAGTGCCAGCAGGTAATTGCCAAGCTTGGCCACCACCATTATTGAAAAAGTGCCTACTTTGCCAATCTGTTTGGCTAAATTCGTCAGTGCTGATGCCTAAGTCGGCGTTAACGTCAGCAATAATTTCAGCGGGTGTACGACCATTTAGCTCAGCCATAACATATACAACATTACGCTGATCTTTACGCATAATTGGCTTGGCAACCTCTTGATGCTGAAATTCACCTAACTCAGATAGCGCCACCAGCGGCCGCGGTGCACTTTGCAGCCCAAATTCGTCACTGGTTTTTGCAAGTTCCCTATCGCCACGCACTTGTAAAGCCAGCAATTGAGCAAATTGGTTACGGTCTTGATATGGTAGTTGCAGCTTTATATCGACAGGATCTGTTTCGCCGCTAACATATAACACCCCAACATTTTGCCCATGCGAGGCAATGGCTAAGGTCTGGGCAATATCTTGCGTAGACACCGCCGACAATGACGCTTTACTTTTATCAGTAACAAAACGTTGTAACGGCGCATTGGCAGCAATACTGGTATCAACCTCAACCACATGCTGCTCTTGCTTTAATCTTGCTGCAACGGCAAGTGCTGCTTGATAGTGAGTCTCTGTATCAACAAATGGCTCACTGTAAACTTCGGCCACTAAGGTACTTAAAACCGGCGGACCCGGTGGCACTTCAACCACTTTAATTACAATGCCATCGGTTGCCAGTGGCGCTAATGCGGCACGCAAGCGCATGACCACGCCATGAGATTGATGATCACGCTCAGTTTTATCGAGCAGTAATACTCTGAGTTCAGCTAAATTAGCAGCTTCACGTCGATAGTAACCACGCACCATACCATTAAAGTCCATGCTTGATGGCTGACCAACATAGGCTGCCGCCTCACTTACTTCATTTAATTGCCAAGTGATGGTTTGTACTTGTCTAGTGAAAGCGGCGGTTTGCTCAAGGCTCGTGCCTTCTGGCATATCAATTAAAACTTGCAACTCGTTTTTATTATCAAACGGTAATAGCTTTAGAGGCACTGCACGCATTACGGGTAACATAGCACTGGCGACAAACAAAGCTAATGTGGTCCATAAAACGAGTTTGGCGCGGCCTTTAGACTCAAGTAATGGCGATAACATGCGCTCGTATAAGCTATGGGGGTTAGCTTCTAGTTGCATGCTGTCATCGACTGGCGCTTTAAGTAATTTCATGGCTAACCATGGCGTGACAAAAAATGCCACTATGGTCGAAACCATCACACTAACCGGCACATTAAATGCCATCGGTGCCATATACGGCCCCATCATGCCGGTGATAAATGCAAGTGGGATAAATGCCACCATAATGGTCAATGTAGACATAAACAGCGCCACACGAATTTCGCTCATGGCATCAACTATGCGTTGTTTTTTATCGCCTTTTTTTGTTAAAAAGCGACTTATGTTGTCTATCCCAGTAATGGGATCATCAACCAATAGACCTAAAGAAAGTATTAATGCAAACAGCGTGACTCGGTTAATCGTATAGCCAAAGGCAAAATCAAGTGTCAGGGTGATGCCGTAGCAAATAGGTACCGCTAGCCCCATAACAATCGCTGGTCGCCAACCTAAAAATACGCCAACAAAAATAACCACGGTAAATACCGCAAACACTAAGCTCGAGGTAAGGTTATTTACTTTTTCGTTCGCTGTTTGGCCATAGTCACGCAGTACGGTGTAGCCAACTTCATCTGGTAGTAAATTAGCCGATAAACTGTCCATCATGCTGTGCACTTCGTTGGCTACAGCTACCGCATTGGTACCTGCTTGCTTAGCGACACTAATGGTCACTAAAGGAAGTTGTTGTTGGTTATCTGAATGAGCCAGCCATTGATAGCTTTGTGCTTCGCTTGGACCATCACTCACCTGGGCCACATCGCTTAGATAAACACTCTTACCGTTCACCACATTGACAACAAGCCGTTCAATCGCAGATTGAGAGCGTAAAACATCACCCACTTGTAAGGCAATTTGCTGCTTACCCTCAACAACACTGCCCACATTCACTAATTGGTTAGATACGCTAAGCGCATAATACACATCGGTTAATGTTGTTTGGTGTGCAGCAAGAGCACTTGCATCAAGGTTAATCGTTAATTGACGAGTTCTACCTGCAATCACTTTCACTTCGCTGGTATTTTCGATGCGCTGTAAACTGTTAGCGATTTCGTTAGCAAAGCGGGTAAGTTGATAATCATCGTAAAGTTTTGGATCTTTACTAAATAAGCCCAGCATCACAATGGGTACATCGTTCACTTCAACCGGACGTATTTGCCATGAGCTGATCACTGACGCCATCGTGTGTTGATAGCTATAGAGTTTAGCGTAAGTGTCGAGGATGGCTTGCTCACGATCGTGACCAACTTCAAAGCGAAGAGTAACAACAGTAGCATTACTTTGTGTAGTCGAGTAAATATGCTCGACGCCCGTTAACTGCGCCAATAACTTTTCCAATGGTTCAGTTACCAGCCTTGCTACTTCTGGCGCTTCAACGTTTGGCGCTGCCACATATATATCAAGCATCGGAACCACAATTTGCGGCTCTTCTTCACGGGGTGTTTGCTTTAATGCCATTAAACCAAGCAGCACCGACATAATAAAAATAATGACAGGGAGGCGACCGCTCAAGCTGTTTTTTACTGCATTATCGATAGCATTCATTGCTTAATTACCTTTGCAAAATAAGCCATGTAGGGTCGCTAAAATTGATACCACATTTTCATCCACCACGCGGTAATAAATAGTTTGGCTTTCGCGTCGAGTCGCAACTATCTGAGCTTTTCTCAGCGCCGCTAAGTGTTGCGATAATGCAGACTGCGCCAACGGCACAGCTTCGTTTAATTCGCTCACGCTCATTTCACCATCTTGCAGCGAACATAAGATCATCAAGCGATTTTTATTCGCCAATATCTTTAGCATTTGCTCTGCTTGTTCCACATTGTCGGCCATAGCCGCAAAATCGATGTTCATAATCACACTACTCTATATTCTTAAAATACCGCTAAAGTATAGATTGATATATTAGAAAAGTCTAATATTAGAATTTACTAATGTAGTGTTATCTAATATATTAAATACATCACTCTGTTATCGAGGTCTTATTATGAAACTAAATGACGCGCTTCGCCTAATTGCTGGTGTAATGATCTGTATTTCATTGTTGCTACAACAGTTTCACAGTCCGCTGTGGATTTGGTTTACGGTATTTATTGCTCTAAACTTAATTCAATCGGCATTCACTAAGTGGTGCCCAATGATCACCATTTTACGCAAACTTGGCATGGAGGATTAGTATGCTGACCCCAATTCCTGACTTAATGAAAATTATTGCCCCAAACCAGCGCCGCATTAGCGCTGACCAAGCAAAACAAGAATTAAGCGAAAACCACGGTTTATTAATAGACGTACGAGAACCTGCTGAGCACGCAACTAAAGCAGCAACAGGTGCAATTAATATCCCGCGTGGTGTACTTGAAATGAAATTAATGGAAATTGAAAAAGATCCTGCAAGACCCATTTACTTACACTGTGCAAGTAGTGCCCGCGCCACACTAAGTGCCGAAGCACTGACTCGTGTTGGCTACGAAAATGTCACTGTAATCACCTGTAATGCAGAACAAATCTGTCAGGTTTTTTAACGCTTTTCATCTAATAGCGTAACTAACATTTGCTCAATGTTTTTTACGCTATAAGTAAGTGAGCGCAGCAGTTCTAACTGAGTATCTTCAGGTTGATGCTCAGCTTTAGCACTGCTGCTTTGAGTCATTTCATCTTTTTGTTTCAAGATTGCCTCGCGAAACTTCTCAGCATCAACCACTCCGAGTAATGATACCAATGCACCTTGCCCTGATTGACCTGCCGTTTCAAAACTCAGTCGATAAAGACCAAATTGACGCATCAAAGGACCTTGGCTAAGTGCCACATCGGTTATTTTTTCAAGTGGGATCGATTTTTCTTCTTTAAAGAATACACCGCGTTTTACCACTAACTTACGCGTTAGCAACGTGGCTGACATCGCCGCTAAAATACGCCCTGCCACCAGCCAGATTATTAACGCAACAATGGGAATGAAAGGGATACCTACCATACTAATCACACAGGTAAAAATACCCAGTAATAACCAATACTGTTTTACTTTTGGATCAAAGCTGGCACTCAATAAACTGGTTTCTGTCATCATAGGCTCCTTGATAGAGAGTTATGACAATATACAAACTTTTCATTAAATACAAAAAAAGCCGAGCAAAAGCCCGGCTTAAGGGTACTGCAGGGAAAGCTATTCCACTGCTTCAACCGTCACTGTTAGTTTACTCAGATCAGGTCCTTGCACTGTAAAACGATAATCGCCAGCAGCTGCAATACTCAAGGTGATATCACCCCCAACGGCTTCTAATAAGGTCGCTTCACCAATAATAGCGATGGGTGAATCACCACTACCGCCATAATTTATGGTGTTCCAGTCACTTGAAGCGACTTTGAATCCATATTCTCCCACTTCAAGTGCCAGTGTCGTACTATATAAAGCATCGCCAGTATAAATTAACGGATCCACTGGATCCCAATTATTCATGCTGCCTCGCAAATAGACTTGAGTGTCACCAAACATTTCTGCATTAAATACGGTCATGAGTGGCTCTTCAAGGTTACTAGCATCAAACACAAACTGATATTGACCATCGCTGGCAATATCAATGGTCATGTTTGAACCTTTTACTGCGAGTAATTTTTCTGTACCTACAGTTACTGCTGCGCTACTTTCACCTGAGCCATAATCGACGGTATTCCAATCACTTGAAGCAAACTTAAAGCTATAACTACCTGTAGTTAATTGTTTAGTGAAAGTATAAACACCTTTGCCTTGGTACATTAATTCATCACTGGTATCCCAACTATTGAAGTCACCGCGCACATAAATTGGCGTGCCAACAAATGGCTCTTCGTTGTAGACGTTAAGCACTGGGTTATCGGTGTCTGTGGCATCGAATGAGAACACATAAACAGCATCCATTGCCGCCGTAAAGGTCATATTGGCACCACTGCGTGTCAATGGCTCATCTTCACCTTCGATCACCTCAGCAACATCGGCAGAAAGCGCACCAAAATCAACAGTAGACCAATCTTCAGAAGCCACTTTAAATTCATAGCTACCTGCTGTTAGAGGAATCGCAATTTTGTACTCGCCATTACCCACATATTCAAAGCTATTTGCCGTACCCCAGTCATTTAACGAGCCACGAACATAAACTGTTGTGCTACCAAATGGCACAATATCTGGCGCACCCACAGTCGCATCGGCACTTAAGCCTTCACCTTGTGCATCACCTTGTGGTTTCACAAACACAGCTACAGTATAAGGCGGAACATTAAAGGTACCTTCGCCTTCACCAGCCATAAAACTTGCTGCTGACATACTTGAGTCAACACTCGCTTTTAAAACAGGGTGAAGCTCAAAACCCGCAGCCGTTGATACTGTATGCGATAAGCTTTGCTCCGTACCGTTCATCACCACGACAATGGCATCGTATTGGCTATCTAGGTCAGTCAAACCAATACCATCATCGATACTCATCACGACTAAGCCTTGCTGTTGACGCTTACCAATATTGTGGAAGCCAACGCGGTCTAAAATGTCTTGCTCTGTGGTTAAACTAAATAGTGGGCTGGCACTACGAATTGCTAAGAATTCAGTAAATATATTACTTGCGTACTCAATATCGCTTGCCATCGCTTGTGCGTTAGGATTTGCTGAAATAGGTGCAATTTCGCCCCACTTCGCTTGGTTATCTTGCGCAGGAGGTAGGCCTACATTCCAGTTATTGGTATCCATACTGAAATCAACAAAGTTGAACCAATCACCAGAATCATAGCTGTTACGATCCATTGATTTAGAACGCAGCATATCAGCACCCATTTGCATAAATGGAATACCTTGGCTCATCAGCGGCATAGCTAAAGCCATATTGTGAACACGCACACGCTCTTCAATACTTAAGTTAGTACCATGCTTATATTGCAGCTGATCCCATAGTGTTTCGTTATCATGCTTAGAGACATAGTTAATGCTATCAGCTGGGTCAAGGGCATAAGCTGCTGGCTGACCACCCCAACTAAAGCTGCTGCCTTTTGCTGAATTACCTTTGAAGTCTTTAAGAATGTAGTTTTGTAAGTTACCTGCCAGTGATAAACGCAACGTATCTTGCTCAGATAAATTGCCATCTGTGACATTATTGCTAAAGAATGCACCACCACGAATTGCTTCACGAATACGGTCATTAAAGGTACCTACTTCTGTGCCAGCCATATCCATTTGTTTAGCTTGCACAAATAAACGGTTATCTGCGACTTCATCAAAGTTCCATCCTTCACCGTAGAAGTAGGTATCAGGATCAACTGCTTGCACTGCATTAAGCGCTGCCATAATTGAGGCTTTTGGCATATGCCCCATCACATCAAAGCGGAAGCTATCGTAACCAAAGTCGCGGGCTAATATCACCATAGAGTCAGTAACGAACTTATCCATCATGACATGTTCAGTAGCGGTATTCTCACAGCATGTTGAACGTTCGATATCACCAGAGGTTTCGTTGTATCTGTGGTAATAACCCGGAACGAGTTTATCGAACACTGATTTATCCCAAACACCTGAAGAGGTCGTGTGGTTATAAACAACATCTAGCACGACACGTAAACCAATTTCTTGTAAAGACTGGATCATCGCACGCGTCTCTTTGACTCGTGCAATACCTTCAGGTGATGAAGCGTAAGAACCTTCAGGTGCAATAAAATGATGCGGATCATAACCCCAGTTAAAGCTATCAACACCACGCATTGCATTGGCAAGTGCTTGAGCATCATCAGAGCCTGGTAGATATGACGCCATTAAATCAACAATCAAAGCACTCTTATCTTCGGTTTTACATGCATCAGCATCATCGTCAATGCGGCTACATAAATCACCTAAGGTTGCAGTAATATCAACACGCTGACTGGCATCTTCATCAATGGTGCCAATATCTGTCAGTGGTAGTAAATGGAAATGGGTTAAGCCATTATCTGCCAGCTTTTTGAGGTGTTGCATTGGTGCGCTATCAAGCTCAGTAAACGCAAGATACTTACCACGGTTTGCTTCACTGACGGTTTCATCCCGTACACTAAAATCACGCACATGACCTTCGTAAATGACCGCTTGCTCAGGGTAATCAACCGTTGGCACCATACGCTCATCCCAGCCAGTTGGTTTAGTATCTTCATCATCAAGGTTGATCAGTTGGCTATATAGACCATTGGTTGAAACGTTTAATGAATAAGGATCTGTGCTCCATAAGCTTTCAATTTGCTTAGTCGCTGGGTGATAAACATCAAACATAAAGCGGTAGTAATGGCGATCGTGACTGATATCGACATTGCTAGACCAAATACCCGTTGTGCTATCAAAGGTCATAGCAAGTTGTTCAAGCTCTGTTTTATCAGCATCATAAAGCGCTAATTTCATATTGCTTGCAGTCGGCGCCCATACCGACACATCAATGCCATTATTGGCGTAATGCACACCTAGTTGTGCTTCATTAGCATCACTTTCGCCACTAGTGTATAAGTCATCGAGGGCTTTAGCGGCTTGCACATAAGTGGCTTCTGTTAGCTTGCCATCAGCATCATAGCCTGCCACAACCAGTTGTTGTTTAATAAGCTCTTTTGCAGACGCAGCATCCCAGTTACCTTGGTATGCATTCCATCCAGCAAGGTGCGGCACTTTAGCGATTTGTTCATCGCTTAAAGATGTCGATGTAAGCTCAACCACTTGACCATTTAACTCACCGGTATCTTCATCGACAGCTAAATCAGCACTGTTTGATGAGTGTAATTTAATGATACTTGTCAGCTCATTACTTGGCTGGTAAATCACAGTAGACAAATCAATCCAATGCGCTGAAGCACCAGAAATACTCACCGGGCGCTCACCTAAGCTAACAATTGGATATTCAAATACTGATGGTTCACCATGAATGGTAAAGTTCATACGTTGGAACTTTTCATCGTCCTGCATCAATGGCATTTTTAAATCAACATCACCAAACGCTTTGCCAGACCCTTCGGTACCAATATGCACGATGAAGTTAGCACACTCGTTGTAACCTTCTTTTAGTTTTACAATCCAGTACGCGCCATAGTTAGGATCAATACCATCGTATTCATGCCCATTGGCCCAATCAGTGGCATCAAACGGCGCTGCGTACGCATCACAGTCATCGTTATTCCATGAGTGTAATCGATAACCTTCGTAGGCATCATCACTGGTGCGGTTATAGAATAAGATGGCTTCGTCATCTGCAGGGAAAACCACAGGATCAGGCAAAGTGGGATCAGCGCCTACCACGCAGCTTTCATTATTCTCATCGGGTACCGTTGGTGCCGGACAACTAATCGGTGGTGGATCAACACACTCAGTCCCCGCTTCATTGGGAACTTGCGGGACACTACAGGTCAATAAAACTTGCCCAGAATCTATATCGTTACTAGCGCCACCACCACATGCAGTTAGCAATACCATGCTACATGCAATCAGTAAGCGGCTAAAATTAGCTATTATTTTCATATTATTATCTCCAACTTACTGATCAATGGTTATAGGTAAAACCTAGATAAAACTGACGACCAAAAAATTGCGTGGTGCCTGTTTTACTGGTTGTTCCAAAGTAGCTTTGTGTTGGTTCATCGGTTAAGTTATTCACTTGTAATAACATGCCGAATGAATCTGTGAACTGATACGACGTTTGGAAATCGACAACCGTTTCTGCATCAAAATTCACCACTTGCTCATTGACAGCAACTTGCTCTGAAACGAAATCATCGCGATAACGCACATTCAAACGTGTTTCAAAGTTTTCATAGCTGTAAAAAAGTGTGCCGTTAAAGACATTGTTTGAAAGGCCAGGCAAGTCTTGCGACACAGAATCACCACCTAAATCGGTAATAGATTGCACCTCACTCTCGGTATACGAGTAACTGGCGTTAATACCTAAACCTTCAAACGGCGAGGGTAAGAAAGAGAAAACTTGCGTATAGGCAAGCTCAATACCACGAATATAACCGCCTTTGGCATTGTTAACCGCAGTTGTGTACACCCCATTTGTGGTTTCGATTTGCTCACCGCTGACAGGGTCAACAATGTATTCTGGTACGTTAAAACCATTACCCTTAAAGTCAAAGCTCTCGATAGCTACCGTATCTATGAATGAGTCGATATTCTTATAAAACGCAGCAACAACCAGTGCACCATCGGTGTCTTCAAAGTATTGCTCGTACGAGATATCGTATTGATCAGCATAGAAAGGTTTTAAGAATGGGTTATTAGTACTTGAACCGTTAATTTCGCCGTCATTGTTAACCGATGCACTGGCATCACCCGCTAAACGGTTAATCGGAGCGCGCGCCATCACTTTTGCCGCAGCAAAACGAATTTGTGTCGCGTCACTCACTTTAAAGTTCAGATTTAATGAAGGCAGGTAGTCTGTGTATTTAATGCCTAACACGCTTGGCGCATAAAGGTCGTTAACAATGCCATTGTCATCAACAATATATTGCGCTCCGAGCTGCGGATCGCCACCGACGTTTTCGAGTACCGTCGCTGACTGATCGGTATCTACTCGGCGAATACCGATATTACCTGTAACGGGTAGAGTGCCAATTTCAGTATCAATGTTAAGCATAAGATAGGCTGACACTACTTCTTCATACACTGAGCCACTTTGTAACATGGTCCATGAGTAGTTAGTGGTATAGCCTTGCGCATCTGGCTCACCATCACCATCTAAATCCACAACACCATCGGCGTTACCCCAGGTCTGTACTGGCTGCGGAGTTCCATCAGGAAACCATGCGTTGAGTGCTTTATCTAAATCTATCGCTAAATATGATGGGAAATAACTAAACTCGCCTTGCCAATCGACTACTGTAGTCATGTCATCAGTAAGACGAAGCGGTGGTTGAGTCGAGGAGAATGCACCATCGTTACCGTATTCAAATACAGAGCGATTATTGCTGTACTCACGGTCTGAATAACGAGCGCCAAATTCAATTGAGCTAAACCAGTTATTCTCTAACTCATACTTAAAATCGAGTCGAAATGCTTTTACTTCATCTTCATTTTCATACGGGTAAATACCGTATTTACTGACCATAACTCGGTCAATATCGCTAAATGCGTCGGCTTGGTTAAAACCTACATCAGGCAAGTTTAAGCCGTTCAATTGATAGTTTAGCGATACATTGGTATCGAACACAGGGTTCTCAACGGTGGCATCTTCTGCTACCAATGCCCACAGTAAACCATTGCGGAAATTACTTTTCGCACGTGATAGCGACACGTCAGCATTGACGTTTAAACGCTCAGTAACTTGCCAATCGGCATTAATGCCATAGCTGTCTACTTCATCAAAGTCTTGGTTATCATCATTAACGATTTCAACACGGGTAAAGCTATTTGATGTGCGGTTAATTGCACCACCAATCACCGCATTACCGTCAAGCACTGGGTTAGCATACACCGCAGACGGACCACCAAACTTAACCCGAAAACCACGGGCAAATGATTCGCTATCAAAACGTGATAAAAACGCATCACCTTTTAGTTTAAAGTTATCGGTTGGCACCCATTCAATTGAGGTTAAATAACCATTACGGGTTTCTTCACCACCTAAGTGCTGAAGCTCAAACCCTTCACTGATGTATTCATTAGCAGGGTTATCTGCAGGGCCATCGGTATCATTTGCTAGCCCATCAACATCTTTATTACCGTTATATGCTAAACCGATAAACTGAGTCGCCACACTTGGTTGGAATAAGCGCGCGTAACCCACTGCGACACCTAGCGTCTCGTCAAGAAACTTGCCTTGGTAAGAAAAGCTAATACGGTCGCCATACTCCGTGGCATCAAATACCTCTGAAGCACGGTCGTTATACATACCACGCACATTCGCAGTAAATTTGTGTTGCTGGTCATTATCCAATGGGCTGGCTGTTTGTAGCTCTACCGTACCTGCTACGCCCCCTTCAATAAGTGAGGCCTTAGGCGACTTGTAGACCGCCGCGGAACTGATTAACTCTGACGGGTATTGGTCAAACTCAATACTGCGACTACCACTAGTAGATACTTGCTCTCGACCATTTAATGTCGAAAAAACAAATCCACCAGATAAACCGCGTATGTTGATTTCGGCAGCTTGGCCACCGGTACGTACCGCCGAGATCCCCGGTAGACGTGTTAATGCATCAGCCATAGACACATCAGGTAATGCCCCTAAGTCATCAGCTGATAGTTGCTCAGAGACAGTGTCGCTAAAGCGTTTTTGATTTAATGATTGAATTAAGCTGCGACTAAAGCCGCGCACTTCGATTACTTCTAGCTCAGGATCGATTTCCTTTGCTGATGTGCGTTCTTCTTCCGTCGCCGCTATTGCACTATTTGCTGCCACTAAAGCCAGCATAAGCGCACTTAGCTTGAATTTCCCCATTGGATTTCCACCCTGTTGTCGTTGGAGGTGTTGTATTTGTGGTTATTGTTGTTGTCAAAAAACAACCAATAAAGTGTAACCAAAAGGTAAATATTGTGTGATGAATACGTATGCAATAGGAGGTTGCTGGGGAGAGCAGCGATCACAACCCTTTTTTATTAGTGATGTAATCGCAATATAGAGGGATTTATAGGGTAATAACAACACGAACAGCTAAGGCAATAAAGATCACCCCTAGCAATTTTTCAAGCCATGGATTTGTCTTGGTGAAACCAAAACGCTTTTTTGATATTTCGGTTAACAGTGCAACAAGTAGATACCAGCCTGTATCAAGCACAAATACCGTTAAACACATGATTAAACCAACTTGCAAAGTCAGGTTCTCAGGGTCAATAAATTGCGAAAACAGTGCTAAAAAGAATACCGCAAGTTTTGGGTTTAAAAAGGCAATAGCAAAGCCATCTTGCAGCGCGCTGCGAGGGCTAGGCTTAGTCTGCTCAACATTCAGTGTTTGCGAGCTGGATTTAGCTAACAGAATACGAATACCCAAATATGCAAGATAGGCTGCACCACCATAGACCAGCACTTGATAAAGCGTTGGTAACTGAGTCATCAGCGCACCTAAACCTAGTAACGAGGCACATGCATAAAAGCCAACCCCAATACCGTGGCTCAACGCCGCTAACATGCCGTTCTTCATACCGCCATGTAAGCTGTGTTTTAAAACCACAGCTAAACTCGGCCCCGGCGACATTGCCCCCATCACGCAAATTAAGACTAAACTCAACCACTCAGTTAGTGTCATTATTCGTTATTCTCAATTAGTAATAAAACGGATGTTATCTGACCATAAACCCCAGTGGCAGTGGTGATTGTTTTCACTTGCCAGCCAGCTTGACCTAATTCGAACACCCGTTGATTTAATGCATCAATATCGATACCGCCGAAAAAGCGCTTCTTTTTAAACTCAACTACTTTTTGCATGTTAGTCCATCAGTTGGTATTCAAAGTCATAATGATGAATACCCGATTCAATTCGAATTGCCATTTTACCACAGAGACCTTCAAGCTCTCCTGCGCCAGAGTCAGGCACCACTTCTAAAATCAATCGGTCAGCCCCTTTATCCATAGTGCCAAAATGTTGTAGTACAAAACTGCCTTGCTTACCCTCTAAGCTACCTACGACCTGTTCAATCGCTACATAACCTGCACTGCCCTGAGTTGCAGTCATGGCACTGAGCATTTCGCCTTGGCTTGTTGCCTCTAATGGACCTGAAAACTGTTTATCAATCGACATGCGTCCCAAATTTACGCCATCTTGCCCTGTGGCATAGCCGCCAATTGGGTTTAACTTTACGGTGAATTGACCACTGATCGTTGTAGATTCCATACTAATCCCTTAATAACTGTTGATTTTTAGAGCATTGATAACCATATCTATACCCTATTCACCAACAAGAATCTAGCATGTCTAACAATAAAGAAAAGGCCGCATTTAGTAGCCTGTTACCGATTTTAGCTTTTATAAAGCCCTATAAATGGATGGTGTTTGCAGCCCTTGGCGCCTTGCTGCTTACGGCCGGTGTTAACTTGTCACTCGGACAAGGCGTTAAATTTGTTATCGACCATGGCTTTATTGCAGGCTCACAAGCTCAGCTTCAACAAGCGGTGATGGTATTGATTGGTTTAATAAGCTTATTGGCTGTAGGTACTTTTTGTCGCTTTTATTTAATGTCGTGGATTGGTGAGCGAGTCAGTAACGATATCCGTAAAGCCGTGTTTGATCGCATCGTTACATTACACCCAAGCTACTTTGAAGAAAACCGCAGCGGCGAACTGATGTCGCGACTAACCACCGACACCACCTTGTTGCAATCTATCATTGGCTCCTCTTTTTCGATGGCATTACGCAGTAGCTTAATGCTGATTGGTGGCTTGGCTATGCTACTTATCACCAACCTAAAGCTAACTCTTGTGGTTGTTGCCTGCGTACCCGTGGTACTACTGCCGATGATGATTTTTGGCCGAAAAGTGAGAAAGCTGGCTAGCTCAAGCCAAGATGCCATTGCCGATATCAGCACCTATGCTGGTGAGATCATTCAAAATATCAAAGTCGTGCAAAGTTATAGTCACGAAGAGCGTGAAAAAGCCGCATTTAGCGAAGAAACCAACAAAGCGTTTCAAGTAGCGAAGAGCCGAATCAAACAGCGCTCGTTTTTGATTGCAGCGGTAATATTTCTGACCTTTAGTGCTATTAGCGTGATGCTTTGGGTTGGTGGCAGCGACGTATTAGCTGGCACCATGACAGGTGGTGAGCTAGGTGCTTTCGTGTTTTATGCGATTATGGTGGCGATGTCTGTAGCAACCGTTGCCGAAGTGTACGGTGAGTTGCAAAGAGCAGCAGGTGCAGCTGCACGATTATTAGAGCTACTCGCCGTTGAAAGCATGATAAAAAGTCCAGATACAAATCATGATGCACAACTTGAGGAAAACAAGCTTAATCACCCTGCTATTCAGTTTAATGATGTGTCTTTTCATTACCCTTCAAGGCCAGATAAAGCCGCTTTAAATGCGCTGAATTTACAAGTAAAACAGGGGCAAACTGTTGCAATCGTTGGCCCATCAGGCGCTGGTAAAACAACATTATTTGAATTACTACAGCGCTTTTATGACCCAAGTTCTGGGAGTATTTCGCTGGCAGGAATAAACATAAAAGCACTTTCTCTTGATTGCTTACGCCAGCAAATGGGGATGGTGGCACAAAACCCAATTTTATTTAGCTCAGACGTAATGCATAACATACGTTATGGCAACCCAAGCGCCAGCGACGAGCAAGTATATGCTGCGGCTAAATATGCCCATGCCGATGAGTTTATTAAGCAACTACCAGATGGTTACCACAGCTTTTTAGGGGAGCAAGGTGTTAGGCTCTCAGGTGGGCAAAAACAACGTATAGTACTAGCGCGCGCAATATTAAAAGACCCTGCCATTTTATTGCTTGATGAAGCAACCAGTGCACTCGACGCACAAAGTGAGTTTCATGTACAAGCTGCCCTTGAGCATCTAATGAAAGACAGAACAACACTGATTATTGCCCATCGTTTAGCCACAGTTAAACACGCCGATGTGATTGTCGTGATGGATAAAGGAGAAATTATTGCAACGGGTACGCATCAGCAATTGTTTGAGACTAACCCATTGTATAAACAATTGTGCGAATTACAGTTTAATCGAGATTAAGAAGGGAAATGTCAGGTTTGAAAGGGCATATCAAACCTGACCACAAATCTAGATATAAAATCTAACCTTGTGTATTCGGTACGATCTGAATTTCTACGCGGCGGTTTAAAGCTCGGCCATTTGCTGAGTCATTGCTCGCCACAGGACGTGTTTCACCATAGCCTCGCGTGCTGATACGTGCAGACATAATCTGATGATTAACTAAGTAATCTTTTACGCTTTGCGCACGTTGTTGAGATAACGTCATATTGTAGCTATCTTTACCTGTGCTGTCGGTATGACCTTCAACGCTTAAGTAGGTTTTTTCGTATTTATTCATTACTTTAGCAATTGCGTCTAGGGTGCTATGAAAGCCAGAAGAAATATAAGATTGATCAGTTGCAAAGGTAATATTTGATGGCATCACTAGACGAATATTGTCGCCTTCACGAACCACTTCAACACCTGAACCTGCTAGCTCATCGCGAAATGCTTCTTCTTGCTTATCCATATAATCGCCAACGGCTGCACCTGCTAATGCACCAATAGCCGCACCAATGAAAATACGTTTATCGTCATGGTCACCAGTTGCTTTACCTAGTACTGCACCTGTAGCAGCACCAATCGCAGCGCCTTTACCTGTATTCGTAGTCTCACAACCTGTTAATAGAACGGCTAATACGCCCACTGTTAAAACTGATTTTGTAAAAGTCATGTATCTCTCCATGGCAATTATTCAAATTGAATTGTTAACAATTATGAATGAACGTCTATGAACAAACTATGAAGAATGGGTTACTTATCGATTGCTACAGCAGTAACCGGAGGTAAGTTATAACTTTTGACCAATTCTGTTAAACGGCCATTGAGGACTAACGTATTGAGGCGTTCTTGAATTTTTTCGGCTAAACCCGAGCTTGCAAACTGCTTACTAAGGGCAATGTGACCATAAATAACATCTTTATAGCGATAAGGCATTTTTACGATATCTTGCGAAGGTCGCTGCAAAAACACTGAGGCATGATCAGCTGTGGTTTCAACAGCAATTACCAACTCAACGCGGCCCTTTAATAACATATCAAAAGCATTATGTTCGCTTAACGCTTCGACTTTGGTGAGTGTTTTATCGCTATCAAAACGAGGAAAGTGCGCAGCGCCTCGCATTACCGCAATACGCTTACCGACTAGGTCTTGATAATTGTTTATTTTAAGCTCGCTATCGGCTCTGGCATAAAACACAAAAGAAGATGACAGCATCATGTATGGTGGAGTAAGAAACTGCATTTTTTGCTCACGCGCTTCTGTGCGAATAAGCCCGCCCATTACATCTAGCTCATTTTGCTCGAGCATTTTTAAACAACGAGAAAACGGGCAAGCGACATACTCAAGCTTGATAGGCAAGGTACGCTGCATTTCACGCATAATATCCACTATTGCGCCACTGACTCTACCATCTTCAGAGACCATGCCATAAGGAGGCGCATGATCAACAGCCACCACAACTTTCTCAAAAGAGGTTGCAAGTGCAAAGCTGCTGCAAAGTAATAACAATAAACTGGTAATATAGCGTTTCATAGTAATACTCATAACTACGTTCACTCGTTCTCTATATTGTAGACGGCCTTGTGTCATAAAAACCACAAAAATGTCATACAATTTTGTCATAATAGAAACAATCATCCTGTAACGGCAACAGTAATGTTATTTATCATCTTTAAACAATTCTTTTTATTAGGCTGTATGAGCTTTGGCGGTCCTGCGGCACACCTTGGTTATTTTAAGCGCCACTTTGTTGATAACTTAAAATGGCTCACTGCTGAGCGCTATGCGCAATTGATAAGCCTAAGCCAAGCATTACCAGGCCCTGGTTCAAGCCAAGTTAGCTTTGCTATGGGGGTTGAAAAAGGAGGAGTACTGGGAGGCCTGTGTGCTTTTATTGGCTTTACCCTGCCCTCATTTTTAATTATGTTTTTTCTAGCTCTTAGTGCTCACCAATTTGGTGATATTTACTTTGCGGTAATTGCCGGGCTTAAGCTCTTTGCTGTGGTGATTGTTGCCGATGCGACCTACAGTATGGCAATGAGCTTTTGCAAAAACCACTTACATAAGCTAATCGCGGTATTGAGCACGATTGCACTGATTGTATTCTCACAGTTATCGAGTCAAATTTTAGTACTGATTGCGGCTGCGGCCATAGGTTGGTTTTATCCTCAGCTTAAACTGCCAGAGAACCAAGAACATAAACCTGTGAAAATTGCTTGGTTACCGCTTTTTTTATTTACAGTCTTGTTACTGATCAGCTTTTTACCTTTAGGCGAAGGATTTTCTTTGTTTGCCCCATTTTACCAAACTGGCGCTATGGTCTTTGGTGGCGGCCACGTTGTGTTACCCATTTTACAAGCTGGCGTGCCGAGCCTTGAAACCGAGCAGTTTTTATCAGCTTATGCCAGTGCTCAGGCCATACCTGGACCGATGTTCACAATAGCCACATACTTAGGCGCACAAGTATCGCCAAATACGCCACTTATAGGTGCCATTGTCGCGACCATCATGATTTTCTTACCGGGCTTTTTATTGATGTTAGCCTTTATGAAAAGCTGGCTACAACTGGCTGATAAGCCTCGCTTTGCGGGCAGTATTGCAGCGTTAAATGCGGCCGTAGTGGGCTTTTTAGCTGCCGCCCTTTATTCACCTATTTGGCAATCGGCAGTGCAAAGTTTGTGGCAAGTAGCTTTAGTCATTGCAGCATTTACGTGGCTAAGAATGGCAAAGCCACCTATTTGGTGGCTATTGTTAGGCTTTATTGCACTGAGCGTGCTAGCTAGTCAGTTTTAAGTTTTTTCGCGCACAGGGTTAGCAACCTTAATACTTGGTTTTAGCCCTGTTTGAGCTTCGCTTGTATTTAACTGCCCAGTAACACTTTGATATGGTCTGAGTCCAAAGATTGGCAACACAGCAAGCAGGTGATCCATAATCTCTGCTTGCAAGTGCTCGTATGAAATCCAGCGCTTATCTTCACTAAAGCAGTAAAACTCAATAGGTAACCCGTGATTCATCGGTTGTAGCTCACGCACCATTAAGGTTAAATCACGATTAATTTTTTCATGTTGTTTTAAGTAACCTTCAGCATAACGACGGAACAAGCCAAGGTTTGTCACCGGATCGGGCAAGCTTGAAACACGAATATAGTCGTTAAGTGGAATAGCAGCATCAATTTGCTCTCGAAACGCATCATCAACCAAACGAATACTGTTCATATCAATGTTTAAAGAACGCTTGATACGACGACCACCCGACTCTTGCATACCACGCCAGTTTTTAAATGACCCAGCAACCAGCATATAAGTCGGAATGGTTGTAATGGTGTTATCCCAGTTACGTACTTTTACCGTATTTAAGCCAAGGTCGATAACCTCGCCATCCGCGCCATAGCTATCCACTTGGATCCAATCGCCATATGTCACTAATCGGTTAGCTGCAATTTGAATACTGGCGACAAATCCCAAAATGGTGTCTTTAAATACGAGTAAGGTCACCGCCGCTATCGCACCAAAGCCAGACAAAATATAAGTTGGCGACTTCTCTAGCAAAATGCTCACAATGAGAATGGCGCAAACCATAAAGGTGATAAGTTTTACAACTTGGATCAAACCCTGAATCGGAATATCGCGGGCAAAATCAAGTTGGTTATAAATGCCACCAGCAATGCTCACCACACTACTTAAAATGAAGCCACCATAAATGATCAATGCAACTTGACCTACGGTTTTAAGTACCAACGCAGCGACATCATGAACTGGATATACATAATCAAAGGTTGCCAAATACAGTACGCAGCACAATATCCCCGCAAAACGACGATTCAGTTTATTGAGCATTGGAGTAAGCGCACCTATGCGCTCTGGAGACAGGCGTGTAACAACCTTTTGAATACCCGGCAACAGCAGTCGACGGGTAAACATATAAATTAATAGTAATGAGCCAACGCCAATCGCTGTAGCCGTTAATGCACTTAACAGCGCCGCGTCTGGCATTGATTCAAACCAAGGCATCACCAGCTCTTGCAGGTGAGTTTGCTTCATGGTGCTTCAACCTCTTTATTGATGTTGGCAAGGTACTCAGCTTGTTGGGCTTGATGATAAGTTAGTAGCTGAGCGTCTTTTTGCAACCATAACTCATTAATATATTGTTGAAAAGCCGTTCTAAATGCGCGGTCATGCTGATAATCACCAATCATCTCTGCGCTAATTGCTTGTACGTGCATTTCAACTTTGATCACATTAAGGCGGCCACGCATCAGATTACGGCAAATATGGTCGCCCTCGCCTTGGTAAATAATCGAGGTATTTAATAATGCATCAAACTGTTCGCCTAACACCTCAAGGGCAAATGCAATACCGCCCGCTTTAGGTTTTAAAAGATAAGTAAACGGACTATTTTGTTTTTTGTGTTTTTGGCATGTAAAGCGCGTACCTTCAACAAAGTTGATAATGGTTGTCGGGTGACTACGGAAGTCGCGGCAACTGCGCTTAGTGCGCTCAACATCGAGACCTTTCAGCTTAGGGTTTTTTGCCAGCTGTGCTTTGCTAACACGTTTCATGAAAGGCATACCCATGGCCCACGCGCCGGTGCCAATGAATGGCACATACTTCAGCTCATCTTTTAAAAAGAACTTTGGCGCGGGTAAAACATCAATCGCACTTAGAACAACAATGTCTAACCAACTCATATGATTAGAGATAAGTAAGTACCAACCATCTGTACTGACTTTGCCTTTAATATCAATATCGATTGTGGGGCAACCTAACCACAAAGCCAAGCGGTTACCTTTACACCAACCGCGATAGGCCGCATGAAGAATGTCGCTAACCACTTTAAATGGCAGTATTAATTTAAGCACACCAAAGAGCAGCACAAGCGTGCCCCAAATAATTACATTAGCAAACAAGACAATGCTAACTAGAACGCCTGTTAACCAATTTGGTAAAAATTTCTTTAACATAAGTGTGCTCTCGACTGCATTAGCAATACTACTGCGTTTTTGCTTCTAACTCGGCTAGCTGCTGGTTTTTTTCATTCCAAATACGGTTTAATTCAGCTTGAAAGTTAACTCTAAACTCAGCATCACCGGTGTAATCACCGATTAAATTAGGGCTTACTTCCATCACCTCGACTCGCACTTCGACTTCTTTTACACGACCACTGGCAAAGTCTACAAAGCTAGGAATACCACCAGGGTAATGAATAGTGACATTGACCACTTTGGAAATTTGCTCACCCATTGCTTGCATAACAAACGCAACACCACCCGCTTTTGGCTTTAATAAGTGCTCAAAAGGACTATTTTGGCGCGAGTGCTTTTGCGGTGTAAAACGCGTACCTTCAACAAAGTTAACGATACTTACTGGCATTTCTTTGA
Organism: Pseudoalteromonas sp. P1-26; assembly: GCF_001401795.1. NCBI lineage: Bacteria > Pseudomonadati > Pseudomonadota > Gammaproteobacteria > Alteromonadales > Pseudoalteromonadaceae > Pseudoalteromonas > Pseudoalteromonas sp. P1-26. The sequence continues at coordinate 43,778 of NZ_LKDX01000001.1, forward strand.
ATTTTTCACAAGCTTTGCGCGTTGTTTCTAAGTCTTTACCACGCAATTTAGGGTTTTTCTTTAACTGAGCTTTACTCGTGCGAGTCATAAATGGGAAATCCAATGCCCACCAAGCAAGACCTAAAAAAGGAACGTAGATCAGTTCTTTTTTCAAGAAAAAGTTTAAAAACGGTATGCGGCGATTAAACACGCGTTGCATTACAACGATATCTACCCAGCTTTGATGATTTGCGATCACCAAGTACCAGTCTTTCGCTTTTAGTTGCTCAAGACCTGTCACGTTTAGCTTATATGAAGCAAATATGTTTTGGTTGATGCTGTTGCAACTCACCCACATAGTGGCGCATTGCTTAGCTATCCAACTCATTGCTTTTTGTAGAGGTTTAATTGGGATCAGTTTAATCACGCCACAAATAAAGATGGGCACAAACCAAAAAAGTGTATTGAGGGTGTAAAATATAAAACTGAACACACAACGGATCATGGACATTACTACTTATTCCTTTAATGCTTAATCTTCAAAATACGTATAGCCAGCAAGGCCTGCATTTAGTTCTGACAAATATTGTGCCTTAGATTGCTCATCAATTGCCAGTGAGTTAACCCGTTTTGCAAAGTTTTCAGCAAGAATGTCGCTATCATAATCAACAAACTTTAATACGTCCTTAACGCTGTCGCCTTTAATTGCGTTAGTCAGCTGGTAACCCGCTTCAGTAAGCTCAACATGCACTGAATCTGTGTCGCCAAATAGGTTATGTAAATCACCTAAAATTTCTTGATACGCACCCACTAAGAACATCGCAATGTGGTATTGCTGACCTTGCTTGTACTCAGGAATAGGTAAACTACTCTCAATACCTGTACCTTCAACATAGTTACGAATTTGTCCATCAGAGTCACAGGTAATGTCTTGAATTATGGCACGCTGCGTTAATGGCTGATGAAGGTTTTCTACTGGCATTACTGGGAATAACTGCTGAATACCCCAAACATCTGGCAGTGATTGGAATAATGAGAAATTAACAAATAGCTTATCGGCCAGCTTTTCGTTTAAATCATCTAACACTTCACGGTGGGCACGGGCATTCTCGCTGAGAGATGCTCGAACACGGTGTAAAATGGTGAAATACAGCTGCTCGAGCTTTGCCCATTCAAGCATAGTGAGTAGGCCATGCACATATTGGTCATGGGCTTCACTAAATAGATGCATTGCATCATGATAAATTTCTAGTGCCATTCGCGGCGTTAAACGCTGTAAGCACTGCCACATTTCATCTAACACTAATACGCTGTCAGCCTCAGGCGCCGTTGGATTCGCATGGTTAGGTGCACGCTCAACATCAATAACATCTGTAATTAATACTGCGTGGTGCGCAGTTAACGCACGGCCAGATTCAGTAATAATGGCTGGGTGCTTAAGATCATGTTGTTGGCATACTTCAGCAAATGCATTCACTACATTACGTGCATATTCATCAACACTGTAGTTCATTGAACACGAACTACGTGAACCAGACCCTTCATAGTCAACACCTAAACCGCCACCAACATCAACTGTATTAAGTGGCACGCCTAACTGCGTTAACTCTGCAAAATGGCGGGCACATTCACGCAGTGCTCGATGAATATCACGGATATTGGCAATTTGAGAGCCGATATGAAAATGCACCAATTGCATTAAATGGAGTTTATTACGTGACTTAAGTAGCTCAATAGCAGAAAGCACTTGGCCTGCAGTTAAACCAAACTTGCCTTTTTCGCCACCGGTATTCTGCCATTTGCCCTTACCAACCGAGTTTAAGCGAATGCGAATACCGATTGATGGCTCAATACCTAAGTCATCAATTTCAGCCAATAAGGTGGTTAGTTCAGACAGTTTTTCTACAACAATATGAACCTTATGGCCCATGCCTTGACCGATACAGGCTAAACGTAAAAACTCACTGTCTTTGTAGCCATTACAAACAATGGTAATTGGCTCTTGTGCTACACCTAAAATCGCCATAAGTTCAGGCTTTGAGCCGGCTTCAAGGCCGACTAAACCACTTGGATGAGCAAGTAGTTTACTAACCACAGAGCGCTGCTGATTAACCTTGATTGGGTAAACACAGGTATAACTACCTTGGTATTCACGGGCATTACAGGCTTTGGTAAAAGCACTCGTTAGGGTATCAACACGATTTTGTAAAATGTCGGTAAAGCGTACTAGTACAGGTAAAGTAAGACCATGCTTTTTGAATTGCTCGGTTAGTTCAGATAAAGACACCGCAGCTTTTGTTTGATCGCCATCAGGGTAAGCCACCAGCTCACCTTGTGCGTTAATGTCAAAGTAACCGTCACTCCAATGAGCAACATTGTATGTATCGCGTGCTTTGTCTAAACCCCAAGTCATGGCTATATCTTCTGTAATTTCATTAAATATAAACGCACATTTTAATACGCTAGGGCTGACCACGCTAACAAAAATTGCGCTATATGCCAAAGTGATAAAAAATATTCGCTATACTGATTAAAATTTGATTGAGCAATTGGTCAAGCACTGGCAAAATTGCCCCCCTTTTTTACCATTAACCAAAAGTGTATAAGCAAGATGGCTAATTTAGATCAAAACAACTGGTTCACTGAAATTAGTGACCGTGATGGTAGTGCCTTTTCATTACGCATTACTAAAAAGCTTGATGAACAGCAATCGCCATTTCAAAAAGTAGAAATGTACGAAACAACTGACTTCGGTAATCTGATGATTATTGACGGTTGTACTATGGTAAGTAGCCGTGAAAACTTTTTTTATCACGAGATGATCAGCCATCCGGCATTGCTTGCACACCCAAATCCAAAAAATGTTGTGATCATTGGTGGTGGTGACTGCGGTACTTTACGCGAAGTTTTAAAACACCCAGGTGTTGAGAGCGTAACGCAAATTGATATCGACGAAGTCGTGACACAAATGTCACTTAAATACTTCCCTGAGCTGTGTGAATCAAACCAAGATCCTCGCGCAACAGTGATGTTTGACGACGGCATCAAGTACATGCGTGAAGCAGCGCCAGAATCAATCGATGTAGTAATTGTTGATGGAACAGATCCAGTTGGTCCGGGCGAAGGTTTATTCAACCACGCTTTCTATACTAGCTGTTTAACTGCACTTCGCTCAGGGGGCATCTTAATTCAGCAAAGTGAATCACCACTTATGCATATGCCACTATTAGTAGAAATGCGTGATGCAATGACAGAAGTGGGTTTTGTTGACCTACAAACGCTGCCTTTCCCACAGCCAATTTACCCAAGCGGTTTATGGTCAGTAACCCTTGCTCGTAAGTCAGAAGCATTCGCAGGGTTTCGTGAAGATGATGCAAATACACTGGCGCAAAGCACAGAGTACTATAATGCAGGTATTCACCACGGCGCATTAGCGACACCAAATTATATGAAACGTGCTTTTGAGAAAAAGTAAGCGTTTTTAGCTAGATGTAAAAAAGGGCTCATTGAGCCCTTTTTTGTTGGTTTATAATTAGACTTTAAATCGATTCACTAAATGATTGAGCTCATCAGTGAGTTGGTTCATACGATTAGCCACTTCTTGTGTTGAACTTGCTAAGCCGCCCCCTTGTTGGGTTTGGTCATTTAAGTCTGATAAATTTTGGCTAATTTCATCTGCCACAGCAGTTTGCTCTTCAGTCGCTTGCGCTGTCTGCATCGCCATATCATTTACCTTAACTGATGACTCTTGCATTGAGTTAAGCACATCATTGGTTTGTGTGAATGACTCAACCGCTTCATCGGCATATTGCTTACCACTGTTAATAGCTTGCAGCGACTGTTCTACGCTTGTAGCAAACTGCTCGACCATAGTTTGAATATCATTAGTGCTATCTTGCGTGCGAGTCGCAAGGGTACGAACCTCATCAGCTACTACCGCAAAACCTCGCCCTTGCTCTCCGGCGCGGGCCGCTTCAATTGCTGCATTCAGTGCAAGTAGATTAGTTTGCTCAGCAATAGCACGAATAACTTCAAGCACTTTAGCAATGTTGTCTGAGCTTTGTTGTAACTCAGTTGAACGCTGGCTGGCATGCTCCATGTTGTCTGATAGCGCAATAATTTTACGGCTTGAATTATCAACCGCAGCTAAACCTTGTTTAGCTAGCTGTTGTGAATTATCGGCTTCGTGAGATGAGTTTTGCGCCACATTAGCTACTTCGCGACTTGCTACACTCATTTCATGTACAGCACTGACTATCGACTCAGAAGCTTGGCTGAGCTTTTGATTAACTTGATGGTTTTGATTAGCAAAGTTATCTAAGTCGTTACCTAGATTGTGTAGCTCTTTCGCTTGCTCTAAAATATCTTTGATTAACTGCTGCAGATTATCTAAAAAACGATTAAATGCGGTTGCTAACTCAGCAAACTCATCTTGCGTTTTAACATTGATACGACCTGTTAAATCACCATCTCCAGAGGCTATTTCGTTAATCCGCTCTGTGACAAAGTTAATTTGTTTTGTAAGCTGGCGCGGCACAAAATAACTAAACCAACCAGCAACAGCTAAAACCACAGCAATCATCACCATAAGCATCACTTTAAAGCCTATTACTTTATCCATCAGCTTTTCTGTCTCTGCTTGAGAGGTTTTGTCTGCCGCTTCTCCGGCTTTATCTAAAATATCACGTAGTGCTGAAAAGCTTTGCTCAGACGCTTGTTTTTGTGAAGCATTTGCTGGGTTATTAATATGAGCTGTTGATGCTGCATACCAAGCGTCAAATGCGCTATCAAAGTTACGAAACTGACCGGTCACCTCAGAATATGGCGACATATAAGATAAATATTGCTTGAAACGGTCTTTAACCTGTTCGGCATTTTCTTGATGGTCAGTAAGTTGGCCTTTATCCCCTTTCATTAGGGTAACGAGTTGCAGCTCTGCCACTTTAGCTTGGTATAGGTCTCGGTCAGCATTAACAACCACAGAGACCGCATTTAAGAAGCGTTCTGACTGTGCATCAATCGCTTCTTTTTGAAGGTTAATTAGATAGGTATAGCCAGCAATTAAAATGACGATAGCAATGCCGAGTAGCACAATAGGCAAAGAACTTTTGACGCGAATGCTTTGTAACTTCATACATTATCCTAATTCAAATTCTAATCAGCACGTTCATTAGAATGTTAGTAGAAAAACTGAAAAAGTGTATGAAATTAAAAGTGCCAGCTCGCTGAAAGTTGTAATTGCTGCTGCGAGTTATGCTCATTAAATCCCATACCAGGTCTATTTTGAGCGTCACTGCTCAGCACTGAATATTCAGCACCTACTTGCCACTTGGTCGACAGTTGATAACGCCAACTTGCGGTTAAAGCTTCTCCACGACTTTGATTAGGATCAAATTGCCAATCATCATGATCGCTAACCTTAAAATAATCATACCTAATTGTGAGACGATGCTGGTCCAACTTGTGACTTAATAGAACAAAATGACTATAAAAATCATTGTCTACCCCACGATTTGTACCCATCGCAGTTTTACCATCAAGGATCTGAACAATAATGCGGGTTTGCTTATTAAACTTATATAACCATGCCGCGCTTAAAAAACGTGTATCCCACGCATACTGACCAGTACGGGTATTCAACGCACCTGGATCGCCATTGTTGTCATAATAATAAACACGTAATTGCGATTTTTTTTGATAATCCCAATGTGCACCGACGTAATAACCAAAGCGCCCATCGACTTCTTCGAAAGGCTCAACATACTCAGCTTGCTTATCTAACTGCGTCCACTCAAAAGAATGTGGAATAGCAAAGTCGATTTGTTCATTGAATGTGGTTTGCCTGTCATGCATAGCGAACCCTCGCCATGACAAGAGTGTTCCAGCTGGATCGTTACCTTTAAAAACCGCAGCAAAGCCTTCAAAGCTATGGTTACTTCTAAATTTTCTACCTGGGCGCTTGATGTTTGCCTCTAAACCAAAGGCCCGCACCTCTTCGCCAATCCAGCTATTAATCGCAGAATTAGTGTAGTTATAAGGTGACATCCAACCACTTTGTGGGTTTTCAAGTGACATTTTTGGATAAAAGCCACCCGCTTTAACAGCCCATTTGTAACGACTTGCAGTGAGCGGTTGATATTGTAAATAAGCCTGAGTAAAACCGACTGTTAGTTCAGGATCAGGATGGGCGTTAAGCACTGTATGCGCAGACCAATCACTCGTTAACTCAAAACGACTACTCAGCATAGCTTGGGATATCACAACACCATCATGCTCTTGGTCATAACGGTATAAGCCAATTCCTTTGCGCTGATAGCTCGCTAGTTGGTCACCACGCACAGCCGAAACAGTTACCAGCCCATCATGCTCAGCAAATGCCACTGCAGGCAACCCAAAAACACTCGCCAGTGCTAAAGCTTGCCATTTATTCATAATCATCAAACTCGTCACTGCTTAATTCTAGTTTTGGTAATAAGGCTTGTTTTAGCTGGTAGCTCAATGACTTTGCATTGTTAGTCATATCGATGGTTTCTGGTGTGCTGATATCATTAAAGCGGTCATGCCAAACAGCCAAAGTAAACTTACCTTCTGGTAAGCTTAACTCAACCATACCTTGCTCATCTGTTTGCCCATAAATACCCCCATCTACAACCACAATGTAACCCAGCATCCAGTCATGAATGTTACAGCCAAGCTCAACAACCCCCGATTGTGCAAAGTTAATCGGTTTTTCTGGTTTATCGTGGTAAAGCTTTAACTCAAATTGCTTTGCTTTAGAAAATGAATAAACGTGGTGCATGATTGAATCAAGGTTAGGAAACTCAACATTAGCCCCTTGTGGCACTGCCAACACATGAGGCACAAAGGCACGTTTTTTTTGGCTCATCGTGTAATGACTATCAAGAGATGTGAGTTGTTTTGAGCCTTTAAGCCAAACCACTGCATTTTTGACAGGTTGATTCTGCTTATCAACTATCTGTATTTGCTGTGCCAATAAACATTGACTAAACAATAGTAGTAGCAAGAGGGTTATTCTTGTCATTTTGCTAAACCTTTTTAGGTGCTGGGCTGGATATCGCCGCGTTCACTTTGTTGAATACGTATGCAGATCTCTCGTATTAACCAGCAAGTCACTTTATGCTTTAAGGATATATGTGAATACATGACAACAATCCATAATCATAAGCCGCCAAGGAACAACAATGCGATTAACTGCCTTAATGTTAGCAGCCTTTTCAGGTACTTGCCTAGCACAAACCACAACCGTCAGTTCACCTGATGGGCAGATCAAAGTAACTATCTCAGATGAGCAACACACACCTAGCTACGAAATCAGCTTTGCCGGTAAACAAGTCATTGCTAACTCTTCGTTAGGCCTTGTTTTTAAACAACAACCAGCAATGAGTGAAGGTTATAAAATTAGCAGCCAAACCACTGATTCGGTAAAAAGCAGCTGGGAGCAACCTTGGGGTGAACGCCAAACTGTGGTTGATAACCATAACGAAGTCGCTGTTACCTTTAAAAAACCACAACCACAAGGTGGCACATTTACGGTACGTTTTCGTGCTTTTAATGATGGTGTAGGCTTTCGATACGAATTACCAAAACAAGCTGGCTATGATGATGTAGAAATCACTAAAGAGCTTACAGAGTTTGCTATTACAGATTCATCAGATGCAACAGCTTGGTGGATCCCCGCTCGTGGTTGGAACCGTTATGAATATGTTTATAACACCACCCCACTTCATAAAGCAGCACTTGTGCACACACCATTTACTATAAAAAATAAAGAGGGTGTGCATATCAGTATTCACGAAGCTGCCCTTGTTGATTATGCAGGCATGGTTTTAAATCAACGTCGTGATGGTACCTTCCAAGCCGATCTAACACCTTGGTCAGACGGTGTAGCGGTCAAAAAACAAGGCGCATTTAATACTCCTTGGCGTACAATTCAAATTGGTGATGAAGCCGTTGATTTAATCAACTCAGATATCATCTTAAACTTAAACGAACCAAATAAACTGGGTGATGTATCTTGGGTAAAACCCGGTAAATACGTAGGTATTTGGTGGGGTATGCACATCAATGAAAATACTTGGGGTAGCGGTAAAATTCATGGAGCAACCACTGCAAACACTAAGTATTACATGGACTTCGCTGCTAAATATGGCTTCGATGGCGTGTTAGTTGAAGGCTGGAATATTGGCTGGGATGGCGACTGGTTTTTTAACGGTGACGTATTTAGCTTCACACAACCTTACGACGACTTTGATATTGAAGAGCTGACACGTTACGGCAAAGAAAAAGGCGTACAATTAATTGGTCACCACGAAACTTCGGGCAACGTGAGCAACTACCGTAACCAAATGGAAGATGCATTTGCGTTATACGAAAAATCAAATGTAAGCCAAGTTAAAACAGGTTATGTCGCCGACGGTGGTAACATCAAGCGTATCGATGAAAACGGCATTGTACGCAAAGAATGGCACGATGGTCAGTTCATGGTTAATGAATACCTACACAACGTAAAACTAGCTGCAAAGCATAAAATTAGTATCAACACACATGAGCCTGTGAAAGATACCGGCCTACGTCGTACATACCCGAACTGGATTGCTCGTGAAGGTGCCCGTGGTCAAGAGTTTAACGCATGGGGGACACCACCGAACCCACCAGAGCATATTCCAATGCTAGCTTTCACCCGTATGCTTGCAGGCCCAATGGATTTTACGCCAGGTATTTTTGATATGGGCTTTAACGGTTTAGGTGCTGATACCAACCGCCCACAAACAACCCTAGCGAAGCAATTAGCGCTATACGTTGTAATGTACAGCCCAATTCAAATGGCGGCAGATTTACCACGTAACTACTTAGCGAAGCCAGATGCATTCCAGTTTATTCAGGATGTACCAACTGATTGGCAACAAAGTATTGCACTACAAGGTGAAGTTGGCGATTACGTTGTGTTTGCACGTAAAGAACGCAAGCGTGATCAATACTCAGGTAACGACTGGTATCTAGGTGCTGTTACAGACGAAAAAGCTCGCACTTTAGAAGTGAAGTTAGACTTCTTAGATAAAGGTAAAAAGTTTGAAGCGCAAATCTACCGTGACGGTGACAAAGCCGAATGGGTAAATAACCCTTACGACTTAAAAGTAGAAAAACGCATTGTTACTGCTGATGATAAGCTAACGTTAAAGCTTGCCACCAGCGGCGGCACAGCGATTCGATTTAAAGCAATCTAAGCTAAAAGCTGTAAGTTTTAAGCTTCAAGAAAAAAGAGCGCGGCATTTGATGTCGCGCTTTTTTATTGTTTTGAGAAATAGGAGGACGAGTATTGGCTATGGTTACTTGCAAATCACCTTTCTCAAAGGTAAATTTTTTGAATGATTACTCAGGTAAGTAAAGAATGGACCCTTTAGAAAGACTTGCACAGAGAAATACCGCACATAAAACAGCTCGAAAAAAAGAAAAGCGTGAATTACTTTGGCATATTCCGATCACTGTAATCAGTATTTTGACTTATATGTCTATTTACATCTTTTTAGTGACTGACGACATAAATCCGAATGATTTGCCAATAACTGTAAAGCCAGTATGGGTGGTTTCAAATCTACTAACTCTAGGGCTAGGTGCCACGCTCTTTGTAAGCAGTATTGCGTTTTTAGTATTTCTATATTTTTTAACGAAATATATAAAGGTAAATATTTTAAAGCTCAAAGTGGCAACTATAACTGCTATGCTATTTCTGGTTAGTGTATCTTTTTTTGCACTTGGCAATTTTTGTAACAGCTTAATTTATAAGAATAAAATTTTAATTGCCGACTTCATGCATTTTGGCTTTTATAAACCACCAACTCTCATTCAGATGGCTTTAAACTGGCTAACTATCTTAATAGTTATCTTGTTACTTTCTTTAAATTTCATCATTGCTTCAGCACCTTTCAAAGCAAGAAAGCACTTTAAAACTAGTTTTATTGATAACTCATAACTGTGGCAACTTAAATTATAAGTAACTAACTGCTCTGTAAATCTCCACCCATAAAAAAGCAGCCCACTCGGGCTGCTTGAAACTTATAGCTTAAGGCTTAAAGCTAAATACTTTTAAAAAGGCAAATAGATTTGCGCGCTTAGGCCACCTTCTGGACGATTAAGTAGTTGTACTCGGCCGCCGTGCATATCGACAATACGTTTAATTATCGCAAGGCCTAAGCCACTGCCTTCGCTACCGCGAGCGGCATCACCTTGTTTAAACGGTTCAAATACAGTTTCAAGTTCGCTTTCTGGGATCCCCGGGCCGTGATCGTTAACCACGACCATGGCAAACTTTTTATTACTGCTCACGCGGGTTTCAACCTCTATATCACCATCTGAATAGCGAATTGCGTTTTCAATCATATTAGTAACAACACGCTTTATCGCTACCATACTCACTGGCACTTCGCTTAAGCTCGGATTCTCTTTAAAAGTAATAGTGCGATGATGTTTTTGTTCAGCTTCGACAACTTCAGAAACAATCGCGTTTAAGTCTTCTAGCTCAAGTTCTTCACGTTTGTGGTGGCGTAAATATTCAATGAATTGGTCGATAATGGCATTCATGTCTTCAATATCATGAATGATCCCTTCACGCAGGTAATCTTCATCATCCGACATCATTTCGGTGGCAAGGCGAATACGTGTAAGCGGCGTACGCAAGTCATGGGAAACACCTGCCATTAATAACCGACGGTCATTCTCAAGAGCTGCAATACCACGCGACATTTGGTTAAACGCACGGGTTACTTCAATAACTTCAGTAGAGCCTTGCTCTTCAAGCTTGGTAGAAAAGTCACCCACCCCTACTTTAACAGCGGCTTGTTGCAGTGCCTTTAAAGGTCTATTGAGATGGCGGGCAAACAACCACCCACCGAGTACACTTAAAAAGCCAATACTCGATAAATAAAAGGTTAAGAACTTCAGGTTGTTTTCTTGCAGGCCGGTGAGCGGCACGCGCACCCAATAACCAGGTGCTTGCGGTGCTTCAACCCAATAAACAAGTGGATCGGTTTGGCTTATTCGTACCCGAGCAGAGCCATTGAGTTCTTTCGACATACTGCGCGATAGCATTGAATACTCACGAGTTTCAGCCAACCCCTCACTCATCGCTTGACGTTGGGTCATCACTTCGATGCCGGTGATCTCAAAAAACTTGTCTGAGGCTTCCTTGCTTACCTCAACCCCTTCTTCCCATTCGATAAACACGGTTTTCACCTGTTTCGAAAGGATGAGGTTTACTTGTTCTATAGTTGGTTTAACAACATAAAAACTGACCGTGATATAAGAGACAATTTGATTGATTAACAGCAGAGCCGCAACCAAAAATACCGTTTGTCCAAACGCACTACGTGGAAACATGCCCATTACTGTTATTTTTCACCGTCTGGCACAAATACGTAGCCTAAGCCCCATACTGTTTGTATATAACGAGGATTAGCGGCATCCACTTCAATCATACGGCGTAAGCGTGAAACCTGAACATCGATACTGCGCTCAAGCGCACTGTAATCTCGGCCACGTGCTAAGTTCATCAATTTATCGCGACTAAGCGGTTCACGAGGATGAGTCACTAACGCTTTTAATACCGCAAACTCACCACTGGTTAACGACATTGTTTTATCACCATGGCTCATTTCGCGGGTCGCAAGGTTTAGTGTGAAGTCACCAAAGCTAATTTCGTTTTCTTCGGCAGCCGGCGCACCTGGCACTTCTTTAGCACGACGACGTAAAATTGCTTTAATACGCGCTAACAGTTCACGTGGGTTGAATGGTTTAGGGATGTAATCATCAGCACCAAGCTCTAAACCGATTATACGGTCAACCTCATCGCCTTTGGCTGTAAGCATTACAATTGGAATGTCATTTTCTTTTTGACGTAAACGACGGCAAATTGATAACCCATCTTCACCTGGTAACATTAAATCTAATACTATCAAATGGAAGTTCTCACGCTCTAATAAGCGATCCATCTGCTCTGAATTTGCTGCTGAGCGAACAATAAAGCCTTGTTCTACAAGGTAACGCTCTAGCAAACTACGTAAGCGCATATCGTCATCAACAACCAATACTTTTGTCGTTTCGTGTCCCATAACTTTCATTCTTTTTGTAATATGTTACTTATTAATATAAATGAAAAAGTTAAGAATAAAAAACGAATTACGCGCTTAGATTGTTACTGAACATTTCAAAATCCGACTCGACAAAGGTAAAAGACTTTTATACCTTGCGGCTGGTTTTCTTTTTAGGCTGAATAAAATGGCAAAGACAAATTTAATAACCCGAGAAGGGTATCAGCAATTACAACAAGAACATGACTACTTATGGCATGAAAAGCGCCCTGAAATTACCAAAATTGTTACTTGGGCAGCAAGCTTAGGCGACCGTTCTGAAAACGCCGATTATCAATTTAATAAGCGTGTTTTACGACAGATAGATCGCCGTGTACGCTATCTTCGTAAACGCATGCCAGATCTTAAAATTGTTGACTACAACCCACAGCAAGCGGGAAAAGTGTTTTTTGGTGCTTGGGTCGAAATTGAGAATGAGCAAGGCGAAACAAAGCGCTTTCGTATTGTTGGCCCCGACGAAATTTACGAGCGCAAAGATTACATTTCGATTGATGCACCTATGGCTCGAGCGCTACTTGGCAAACAGGTTGATGATGACTTTTCGGTGAACACGCCTGAAGGCGCAAAAGAATGGTATATCAATGAGATAACTTATCCGGATGCGAAATAATTTTTGCCAGAAAATTCAGAAAGCGTTAATTAGTGATTGTTTAGTCTAAAAATGTGATCTATAACTAAAGGTACTCAAGATAAATCATTACTTGAGTTTTAGAAGGTAGTAAGTATGTCAAACGCAATACAACGCATAATGAGTAATGCCATTGTATTCGCACTATTAATTAGTGTGAGTTTGATATCTTACGCCAGTGATATAGAGAGCCATTCAGACAGTGTTACGCCAACCGCTCACTTTATTGCGTGTGATAGTGCAGACCCTGCCAACTTAGATACCGACCTCGATAAACATACACCTGCGTTCGTTGCTAATGTAGCCCAACCACTGCCAGATGCACGTGTGGTTTCGTATGTTCACCCTTGTAATAAGGTGTCTGTTTATAGCGCGCACCAGCGAGGGCCACCTGCTTTTTAATTAACTCAAATTTTCTATTTCAGTTTTATTAAAATGTATGGTGACCAAAATGAATAATTTCAAAGAATTACGTCTTCAAGATATCTCTAATGGCGCATTATCTAATGCAGTGAATGAAGTTGAGCCAACACTAGATCTCACTTCTTCAGCTTTAAAAGTACTTAATAGCTTTACTAAAAAAGATCCTTTACGTGCACATTACAGCACCACTATTGTTGATGCTTTAAAGCAAACAAATAGCTGTTGCTCAGATTTTATTTTAGTGGTTGATAACGAAGATAAACTACTCGGTATTACTTCTAGTGCCGATCTGCAAAGCTCAAAAATTATGATCCTTGCACAGCGCTTGAACTTACACCGTGAAGAAATTACTTTACACGATGTAATGACGCCACTTAGCAGCTTAGCTGGTGTGAGCCTGCAAAGCATCAGCTACGCAAGTATTGGCGATGCACTGCAAACCATGGAACACCAAGGTATGATGTTCTTATTAGTAACCAGTGCTAAACAAGAAATATGTGGTTTGATTTCAGCTCGAGAGATCGCTAAAAAATTACATATTCCTGTTAATATCAACCCTATTGCTAATGGCTTTAGCGAAGTATTACAGCAGGTTGATCACCCGCACTAAGCGTTAAAATCTGCGTTGTGTAAGACTATTTTTGCAGGCCTTAAAAGCAGTGCTTTTAAGGCCTTCTTATTGTGATATTATTCAGGCAATTAATCTTCAGTTTTACTGATTTTCTATTTTTAAAAAGGTTTATGCATGAGCAATATCTCTGCACGCTTAGCAACCGAGCTAAGTGCCCAGCAACCACAGGTTGTTGCTGCAATCAAATTACTTGATGAAGGTGCCACAGTTCCTTTTATCGCCCGTTATCGTAAAGAAGTAACTGGTGGCTTAGATGACACGCAACTACGTTTACTTGAACAGCGCTTATCGTATTTACGTGAATTAGAAGAACGCCGTAGCTTTATCCTTAATACTATTGAAGAGCAAGGCAAGCTAACAGCCGAACTAAGTGCTGATATTAATAACGCTGACAGTAAAACTGAGCTTGAAGATTTATATCTGCCTTTCAAACCTAAACGTCGTACAAAAGGGCAAATTGCCATTGAAGCGGGCATTGAGCCGCTTGCCGATGCGCTATTTAACAACCCAAGTCTCGACCCAGAACAACAAGCAAGTGATTACATTAATGCTGATGCAGGTTTTGCAGATAATAAAGCAGTGCTAGATGGTGCTAAATTTATCTTAATGGAACGCTTTGCTGAAGACGCAAAATTGCTAGCTAAATTCCGTAGCCATATCGCACAACATGGTCAGATTGAAAGTACTGTAATTGCTGGTCAAGAAAATGAAGGTGTAAAGTACCGCGACTACTTCGAGCATCAAGAACCGCTTAAAAAAGTACCATCACACCGTGCACTTGCTATGCTACGTGCTCGCAATGAAGGCGTATTACAACTTAGTATCAACCCAGAGCCTAGCGCAGAAAATCCGGCGCAAGTGTGCGCACAAATGATTGCCGATCATTATCGCTTAGATGTTAGCAATTCTGCTGCAAGCGCTTGGTTAATGGGCGTAGTGCAATGGGCATGGAAAATTAAGTTAAGCCTTCACCTTGAGAATGAATTTTTAGGTGCAATGCGCGAAAAAGCAGAAACCGGCGCAATTGACGTTTTTGCTAAGAACTTAAAAGATTTATTAATGGCCGCTCCTGCAGGCCCACGTACCACGTTAGGTCTGGATCCTGGTTTACGTACTGGTTGTAAAATTGCCGTTGTAGATAGCACAGGCAAGCTGTTAACAACACAAACGATTTTCCCGCACGCACCACAAAATCATTGGGACAAATCGCTTCGTACTCTTGAGCAATTATGCCGCCAGCATAAAGTTGAGCTAATCGCTATTGGTAATGGCACGGCTTCACGTGAATCTGACAAATTAGTAGCTGAACTGATTAAAGCCAACACTGAGCTTAAACTTAATAAAGTGATGGTTAGTGAAGCAGGCGCTTCTGTTTATTCGGCATCTGAGTTTGCCGCTAATGAATTCCCTAACCTTGATGTTTCACTACGTGGTGCTGTGTCTATTGCGCGTCGCTTACAAGATCCACTTGCTGAGCTGGTAAAAATTGAGCCTAAATCAATCGGTGTAGGTCAATATCAGCACGATGTATCGCAAAGCCAACTTGGTCAAACGCTAACATCAGTGGTTGAAGACTGTGTAAACTCAGTAGGTGTAGACCTAAATATGGCGTCGGTGCCACTACTTACCCGCGTATCTGGCTTAAACAAAACCTTAGCACAAAATATTGTTAGCTACCGTGATGCGAATGGCTCATTCAGCAAACGCTCTGAACTGAAAAAAGTTGAACGTTTAGGGCCTAAAGCCTTTGAGCAAGCTGCCGGTTTCTTACGTATCAGCACAGGCTCAGATCCTCTTGATAACTCGTCAGTTCACCCTGAAGCCTACCCGGTTGTTAAGCGTATCTGCGAGAAGAACAGCTTAGATGTAAACAGCCTAATTGGTAACTCTGACATCCTAAATAAGCTCGTTGCAAACGACTACACAGACGAAAAATTTGGTTTACCAACTGTTACCGACATTATCAAAGAACTTGATAAACCGGGTCGTGACCCGCGTCCTGAGTTTAAAACAGCTGAATTTAAAGCCGGTGTTGAAACTATTAACGACCTAAAACCAGGTATGATTTTAGAAGGTGTAGTGTCTAACGTTGCTAACTTTGGTGCCTTCGTTGATGTGGGCGTACACCAAGATGGTTTAGTGCATATTTCTGCGATTACTAACAAGTTTATCTCTGATCCACGTGAAGTGGTTAAAGCTGGCGATATTGTAAAAGTAAAAGTAGTTGAAGTAGATGCTGCTCGTAAACGTATTAGCTTTACCATGCGTTTAGATGATGATGTTGATACCAGCAATAAAGCCGCACCAGCTAGCAAACCTAAGCCAGCTGCGAAAGCGAAAAGTGCACCTAAGCAAAAACGCGAATTTGGCAATGTTGCCATGGGTAATGCCTTTGCAGATGCATTTGCCAATGCAAAAGTGAAAAAATAATAGACTGTAGGCATAAGTCGAAAAAGACCGCGTAAGTGTAAACTTACGCGGTTTTTTATTTGTATAGCAACTTAATCAGTCTCGTTGCTATGAAAGGCTCAATAAACTGAGCCTTTATCGCTATTACTTACGACGACGAAGTGCAAGTAATGGCAGTAGTAACACAATGAAGTGACCTAATGAGCCGCTTGAAGAACTCTTAGTTTCCGCTTCAGTTTCTGGTGTTACTTGTGAAGCGAATTCACAGCTACCATCATCTTCATTCGCAGTCGCATCATAGTTAGTCGCAGCAGCATCAGTACAACCAAGCTCTACACCATCAGACTCAACCATAAGCAAGAACTCTTTGCTTACTTTGTCTGCTGGGTTAGCTTTGTCTTGCACTGTGACTGTTACCATTGTTTCACCATGGAAATGTGCATCAGGGATTAAGTTAAACGACATTCCGTCAACTTCAGCCGTAACGTTCTCACCGGTTACCACTAATTCATTTGGCGACTGGTCTGCATCAACAACCATCACGTCAACACCATCGATACGGCCATTTTCTGCTACCGTCATATCAGCGATGTCGCTCATTTTCAGGTTGCTTTGTACGCCGATTGAGTGCATTAACATACCACCTTCTTGGCTACCTAGTTGGTAATCAAGGGTGATATCTTGCACAGAACCTTTCGCATCAGGCATAACCGTAGCAGTAAAGTTAAACTCAACTTCACTTTGCTCTGGGCCAACATAATCAAAACAGATCACTAAGTCATCTTGTAAGATCTTGCCAAGGTCGTCATAACCAACCACATTGCTTAATGCACCGTCTTTAAAGCCAGCAGTTGTAGAGTAAACACTATCACCACCTTCAATAAAGATAGTCCCTTCATCAACACCTGCGCCTAGGTTATCGTAAGCAAAAATAGCTTCGAACATACCTTCATGGTCATCGATACCACTACGTAAAATCACTTCATAGTCAAACGTGTCGCCTGTGTATTTATCAGTCACATTATCGAATTCCATGAATACGAGATCACCTAAGTCAGGACGCTCTTCTTTATACTGAGAAGCAATCGTTAGACCTGTTGGATCCGTTGGATGGCGAAGATTTTCGATTTCAAACGAACCACGCCAGAATGGTGCCAATGCTTCAACTAAGAAACCTGGACCGCGGTGTGCACTCATCATCCACCAAATAGGTGTGAACTGCATTGCACCTGTTGGGTGTAAACGTACTTCGTTATTATTTACTTGGTTGTAAATTTCAAACTTCGCACCTTCTTTATAGAATAACCAATCAATTGGCACATCAAAGTACACATTTGAGCCACCTTCATACCAAGCAGCTTCAGGTTGAATGCGGAAATCACCCCATAAATCGATATATCCCCCTGTCGAGAATTCATCAATCATTGGCGTTTTACACATCTCATTAGTGATGTTGTTAGTTACCACATAATCACGTTGTACGTTACGCGTTGCGTCTTGTGTACCTTGAATAGTTAACGTGTTGCCTTCTACAACTAACGAAGCTGCAACTTCTTCATTGTTTGAAGTTAGCGTTTCAGGCCAAACTTGCATGCCATCAGGAATCGTTAATGACAATGAATAGTCACGCGCCTTAGATTCATAGTTAGCTTTAAGTTTTACATTAACGTTAACTAAGTCCATAGCGCGAGCAGTGTCTTGATCAACATTTAGGGTAAGTGCTTCTGCATCACGCTTTAAGTTAACCGATGTAAAACCAAGGGTGCCTTCAGCCCCCTCTGCATTACCTAATGCAAAGCCGCCATAATAAACATCATTCGGTTGCGCATCTGGTAAATCCCAATTTACAGCAATTTCATAGTTACCATTGCCGCTGTGCTGCTGTGGCGCTGATACACTGAATTCACCGGTATTTTGCTCTTTAACAATGGCGTAATGAGTCACTGTTTGATAACCAACATCACGTGAACCTGCTAGAGCTGCAGTCGCAAACCAGTATTTACCAGGCTTAGGGTCAATAATATTACAATAGTTATCTTCAACACTGCTTGAAGAGTAACAAATCATCTCTTCATTTAGCGCTTTGATCAGTGCAGTAGAATCTTCCGCAATCTCTTCATCAGAAACCATGAATGAGCCGCTTTCATTAGCATCATAACCCACTATCAAGTGTGCTTTTTTCATTTGCCAACGAGGTTCAACAAGGTCTGCTAAATCTGTAGTTTGCTCGGTAGATGCAACTTTAACCATTAAGCGTTTTGTACCTTCTGGTACTTCAAACGCTTGGATATCCCACGCTTTTTCAACGCGGTCTTTTGTCACATAAGGTGAAACACCTAAGATATTTGCGGTAATCTCCGTTGGTTTTACTAGACCATAATAAGTCGGCGTAAATTCACTGTAGCTATCGGTATTAACTACGATTGATTCTGATGCACTTGCACGTGCCATATCGATATCAACCATGGTTGGTAGCTCATCAATGACGTTTTTCGCAACTAATGTGAAATGAGCATCAGGTGAGTCGCCATCAGTGTTCTTGAATAACACTTTACCGTTGAACCAAGCATCTTTATTTAAGATATTGTCCCAAGGCGCACCTTCTTCAACAGGATCAAGCTTCGACTCGATGATATTTGGCAACTTCATAGTAACCATCACATCTTGTGTTTCACCTGCTTGAAGTGTGAAATTACTTGGTGTTACGCTAACTTCTACACCAGAGCTTTCTTCTTCACCTTCAACAGCCCAACCATAAGCCGTTGCATCCCAAGTACCATCTTTTGTTGCCTTAACTGTACGCATCCACGTACATTCAAGTTCGCAGTCTTGGTTAACTAACGAAGGTAGGTTAAGCCACTCTACTAAACCACCATTGCGCGGGTTCGCATCATGATAGTTTTCAATAGTCTCATCCATGATAAGACCCGCATTGGCAGCTTGTGCTACGTCAATCGCACCGCCACCAGCCATGAAGTTGTAGTATGGGTCAATTAAAGTAACGCCGTTAGAAATACGTACTTTATTTGCCGTCATCATTAGCGCTGATTGAATTTCTGCTGGCGTCCAATCTGGGTGCATTTGCATCATTAGCGTCATTGCACCCGTAACATGTGGCGTAGCCATTGAGGTACCGCTCATGAAAGTCCAATCAGAAGCACTTGGATAAGCTGTAAATGGTTGGTCATCAGCATTCGCAGCATAAATATCAACACCTGGTGCAGTCACGTCTGGAACAAGGTTATTGATGTAATAACTTGGTCCCATAGAACTAAAGGTAGCAAGTTGATTACCTGCTTCTTCATCAAATGAATAGTTATTTTCTGGCTCGCCAATTGTCGCAATAGCTGCGCCATCAGGGTTAGCATTAACCCAATTACGAATTGTATAGCGTGCGTTTGATGGTAAGTGAATACCTGGGATCACATAGTTATCAGCAACAAGGCTCTCTGCAGAACTAATGTTTTGTAGAATAAAGCCGCCCGCTCCACCAGCTGCCACGTTCTTTGCTTTATCAACACGCGCAATGTCACCACGTAAACAGATTACAATTTGGTCTGCTGTAAACGTGCCAGCAGGGAAAGGTGCGTTACAGCTTGCTGCATCGTAACCATCACTTTCATTAGGATCGTCGTATTTTTCAGCAAGAACAACTTCGCCAGTAATACCGCCAGAGAAACTCTTACCTGTATACTCACCAGCATAAGGCGTGCGAGTACCTTGGAAGTTATTTATGGTTTTAACACCTAAATCCATCACGCGGTCATGAGTTGATGCACCAACAGTGGTTACCCACGGTGATGTATGATCCGCTGAAATATAATAAGGACCCGAGTTACCCGCTGCAGCTGCCACTGAAATGCCCGCTTCGCGTGCACTTAAGAAAGCCATTTCCATTGGATCTTCCCATGGGAAGCTTTCGCTACCACCAATTGAGAAGTTGATTGCATCGACACCATCTTCAATCGCATCTTCAAATGCAGATAAAATTGCTGATTCAGGACAGCCTGAGTAAAGATCGCCAGAACGGCCTGCATAACAAACTTGGTACGAAATGATATGCGCACGAGGTGCCACACCACTGGTACTTTCAAACGTAAATGGTAAGTTTTCACCATCACTTACTGTCTCACCTGTTGCAGCTTGAAGCGGTGTGTTTTCGATGTAATTACCCGCCGTAGTGCTTGCTGTGTGAGAGCCATGACCATTATAGTCTTCACCATTTTCAGGGCGGCGATCTGCACGTGCAAATTGATAATCAGCATTCATTGCAGTGATTTCTGGGTATGAGCGAACACCGATTAGCTTGTCATTACA
The DNA here is from genome assembly GCF_001401795.1 of Pseudoalteromonas sp. P1-26. Lineage (NCBI taxonomy): Bacteria > Pseudomonadati > Pseudomonadota > Gammaproteobacteria > Alteromonadales > Pseudoalteromonadaceae > Pseudoalteromonas > Pseudoalteromonas sp. P1-26. The sequence continues at coordinate 64,329 of NZ_LKDX01000001.1, forward strand.
TAGCTCAGGTTCTTCCTCACAGTCACCTACAAAGTTACCTGCACCTAGTGGATTTTTCTCACTGTACTCTTCGTCGCTAGCAAATGCTGGATGGTCTGTATTGATACCTGTATCAATAATACCTACGACCATACCTTCACCTTTAACACCTACCGATGAAGCCGGTGTTGCACCCTGCCATAATTGATCAGCACCAATAAACTCAGGACCACGGTCTGTGCGTAATTCAAAAATGCGGTTAGGAGTAATACGCTTTACGCCTGATTGTGTCGCAAGTAGCTCTGCATCAGCTTGTGTCATTTCGACCACTACCGCGTTATTTGCAAGAGTAAATTGCTTTTTAATCGCAATATTGGCACCTATTGCACGCGCCTTACTTAATACTGCTGTTTGACGTTGCTTTAAAAAACCTTGATACGCGCGTACACTTTGCGACGCTGTATCAATACGCTCTTTAACCATTAAAGAGCGAGATTCAGTAATAGCTGTAGCGCTGAAGCCTTGAATATTACCTTGATAACTTGCTACAGGTTCATCATGCATTTGTACAATGTATGTTTGAATGCCTGTCACCCCATCTTGAGGTTGAAAAACATGTTCTGGCTGCTGACTTTGATAGTGCTGGTTTAAGCGTTGAGCACTTCCTTTGAGTAAGCTTGGATGATCTTCGATTTGTTTTTCTTGTTGATAATTCGCGATATCTTCAGCTGTAAATGTTGGCTGATAAAAGCCTTTATCAGACACTTTGTTAAAGCCCGGCTCTGCCGCAGCATAGCCTGTAGCGCCGACATACAAGGCTGTAAGTACGGCTACTGAACTTTTTTTCAAGTGTGCGATTTTCTTATTGCAAGGTTGCATATGATTCCCACTGATTTAATTCTAAACAGCTCATAAATTGCTTGAGCTGACACACTAAATTATTTAGCAGGCAAACATATACAGAGGGGGATTTACATGGTCAAACCCGCCTGTACACACTTGAGATACAAAATTAACATTAAACAAACACCAGAGCGGTAAAAATAAACGCATTGAAGGATATTTATACAAAATGTAGCGTTTTGTACAAAATACGATTACAGAAACAAAGTGAGTAGTGAAAACAGCTAGAGAAAGGCATCCCTAGCTGCTAAAAAATTAGAAGTTATAACGAACCGAAAGTGCAAGGTCTGAGTAATCATTTGCATCACGATAGCTTGCGCTTATCAGCCAAGCTGGTGTAAAGGCATAGTTTGCCCCCACATGAAATACAGCATTATTTTCGCTCTCTTCGTCGTGCAAACGCTCGTAGCCAACGCCAGCGTTGATCTCAAATGAATCAGTTAATAGATGTCTGATTTGCGCGTTAGCAGACAAAATATCTGCGGTTTCTGAATTTGAGTGATTCTCTGAAAAGCTATTAAAAACTTGATCTTGGTATGATACAACTTCTTTAACATTAAGGTCAGTTTCTATCTTTAACTGGCCAATCTTTGCTGAAAAATCAACTTTAGTGCGATCGGATAGCGAATAAATATAACCTAAACCAATTTCGTATCGGGTCATGTCAACATCATAATCGAAAGTATAAGCTATGACAGTATCACCTAAATAATTATCATTGCTATCGTAAACACCTGAGCCATTGAATTCATTCGTTGCAGTCACATCATCATTTAAAATTGAATAATGACCTGTAACATACCAATTCTCAGCAAACTGCTTACTGAAATTAAAGCCATAACCTTTAGGAGATAGCTCATCGAAGTCATCAATTTCTGTCTTTTTATATCCGGCTTCAACAAAGTCATAGCTTAGAAGTGAGGTGTTTTCTGCCATGACAGCGGTAGAAGCAAGTGATAATGCGCAAGCAAGAAGAGTGTATTTCATTTGTTAAATCATCCTAATTATAAATCGTGGACAATCTACCAAAGCGAGCAAGGACCCGCAATGGAAACAACATTCGTTTTTGTAGTCTAAATGTAAGAAACTGTTAGAGTCATTAATAAATTAAGTGAGTAGTTATGTAGTATTTAAACTTCGTTAGCGACAAGTTTTAACCACAAAGTGATTAACTGATACTGTTAATTGATATTAGTTAAATAAAGGCAGAGAACTGGTTTTGGTTCGTGGGCGAGGTAGCCGCTTGATAAAAATTAGCAATACGTGCGGCACGCTCGTCTACTTCTACATCACGCTTGGCTGTTTTAGTTTCGCTGGTTTGAGTAGCGCTATCTTCGGCATACTCACTGTTTATTTTGAAGGTCGATTTGCCTGAGTCAGCATCGTCATCAACTGATTGACTGGCAAGCTCAGCTTGCGCTGCCATAAGCTTTTGTGTGGCATCGGCAGCAATTGAGCGATCAGCACTTGAAGGCTCTTGAGGTGCAAGCGCAGCTGCACGCACCGTTTGCATTTTTTCAATTGTAGCTTTTGGGTCGCCTTTGATTTCAGCAACGTCAATTTGCACCTCACCGCCCACGGCATAGTTTGTACCATCAGGGCCGCGTTGATACTCATAACTTGGTGAGCCAGCATATTGCCCCCCTACGGTTGCATGCGCTTGTTCATGAATACGCACTTCGGTATCGCGGGCTTTTAGCTCTTTAATTTGCTCAGTGTCTTGTTGCTCTTGCTCTGCAACCTTTTGCTCTTTTTGCTGCTCTTGTTTAGCTTCTTGCTGTTCTTGCTCTGATTGTTCAGGCTCACCCTGCTCACCACCTTGCTGACGTTCTTCAATCACTTTGTCTTCAGCTAGACGACCTTTAGCATCATACGTACCAGCTTCAGAACCTGGCTGCTTGGTTTTGTCGCCATCATTCAGGGTTTTATTTTCTGCGTTACTCGGCTTGGTAGCAGCAGGAGGCGGGATCACTTCACGTAACTGATTATCACGGCGAGCACTTTCGGTGTGCACATTCGCTGTGTTGATATTAATCGAAGGAAACGGAGTGACGATATTCATAAGTACTAAACTTTAATATCTATTAATGTACCGAGCACTTCATCAGCAGTCTGAATCGTGTTGATATTGGCTTTTGCATTAAACTCTTCAACTTTTAAATTAACGAGCGACTCATCAATTGGGGCAGGTTGTGAAACTGGCGGAGTTACAGCTTCATTTGGAGTTGCCGCTTGTAATTGGCGTTGTTGAGCTAATTGGGCATCATCTTGCTGATCAATTGAGGCACGGCTAATCTCAGCGCTCGCCTTTTCGATACCTTGGCTTGCACGGTTATAACCTTCTACCGCATTATTAAAAACAGAACTGATTGGCATAACACCCTCCAACAGTAAGATCTACCCGTTAAGTATCGCTCATAAAACGAGCAAAATAAAGCTAAATCCCGCTATTTTTCTGGCCTCTCAGCGAGTTTTGCTTAACACATTGATTTCAGTGCTGATATAAATGACGCTTTATGTGAAATAAAAGGCGCGTGTGAGGCCTTATCTAAAACTTCATATTCAAACTGAGGGTGTAAGGCATGCATTTTTTCAATCGCGCGATAAGGTACTAATGAATCTAAGCGACCGAAAATACCACGCACAGGTACGCTAAGGTTAGCGAATAGTTCCCGTAAATCATCCTGCTGTAAAATGTCTAAGCCCGCACTTAAAGCTTGCTCTTGAGGCGCAGGGTATTGGTTTAAAAGTGCTTTAAGTTGCTTAATGTCATCTCGAGCTGATTCACTGCCCATTGCTTGTATCGCCAAAAACCGTTCTATCGTTTTTTCTCTGTGACTAACTAGCTGATCTTTAAATGCGTTCAATACGTCAGGTTTAATACCCGGCCATTCGTCGGTTTGCGCAAAAAAAGGCGTTGAGGCAACCAACACAACCTTTGCGACTTTGTCAGGCCAATGTGCTGCAATATACAAGGCAAAAAGCCCGCCCAACGACCAGCCAACAAGAATAGACTTTTCATTTAGCTGTGTACTTAGTTGCTCAGCTGCAGCGTGCAAAGTGTAAGGTGTAGGGATTGACTGCGCGTTACCAAAGCCAGGTAAATCGAGACAACGGACTTCACCATCATGAAAAAACTCAAGCTCAGGTTTGATCACTTGCCAAACCCCTTGGTTCATTCCCCAGCCATGTAATAGCACCATCTCATTTTGCATATTTTGTATTTCCCAACCACACTTAGCGCTCATAATAGCGTTTAAAGGAATGAATGCAATGTCTCACTTACCTCATGCCTTAAAACTAGGGCTAGACGCACTATTCCCCAACTTTTGCATTAGCTGCCAAAATCACATACAGGCTGATCAAGCTTTGTGTCAGTATTGTTTAGATGACCTTAATTTATTTGACCTTACACGCCATCCAAATTTGTTACACCGACCAGATATATGTGATGCATTTCCTGATAGTAATTTTGATCATTTAATTGCCTGTGCTTGGTATCAAGCGCCTTTTAAGCTTTGGCTCAAGCAATTGAAATTTAATGACCAGCAATATTTTCGTGTGGCACTACAACAAGTAGTAGAGAAACAGCTGCAATTAGCTCGTCAAGTTAATACAAATTGGCCCGATCTTTTTATTGTGCTGCCTCTGCATAATCAGCGCTTTTTGGCACGCGGCTTTAATCAGGTAAGCCAAACTTGGCTGCCTGTTTTGAAAAACCAACAATGTACTGTTAGCACGGCTCTTTACAAGCAAAAAGCAACCAAAGCGCAATCACAGTTAAGTAAAGCGAAAAGAGTTAAAAATCTACAAAATGCGTTTTTTTGTCAGCAAGATTTAACAGGAAAAACCGTGGCAATTATTGATGATGTGATGACCTCTGGCGCAACCATAAATGCTGCGACAGAAGCCATAAAAAATGCAGGGGCAAAGCAGGTATGGGCTATGCTCACTTGTCTAACAGGGTTAGGCAACCTGCATTATGATTAAGTGTGATTATTTATCACCAGAGGCATGAAAGGCATTACCAAAAAATAAGGCATTGCTTAGTAATCGACTCGTGCCGTACCAGTAACCACGGAATACTGGGTTATCTGTCATGCCTATCACACTGCCTTTACCATATGAATGCGCAATGAGGCCTGCCGCGCCCGCTACTTGCTCTACATTTACGTCATCAGTAAAGCCAGCTAAAAGCGGCTTATCTGTGTAAGTAAGCACATTAACAAAAGGTGAGTCTGATTTCTCAAGTAGCCAAGTGCTATTCTTAAATACTGGTAATGTATTACGGTTCAGCGAATACGTAAGTGGATGAGATAAATCCACAGAGGTATTAAAAATTGCACCGGCAATACGCTGACGACCAGCTAAGTCATCTTTATCAGCATAAGTAAGTCCTGTTGTATCAAAGGCACTGGCTACATCGCGACGAGATAAGTAGTTTGCTTTTAGTAGCTGCTGATCAGCTAAGAACTTAGCACCACCTTTGTGACCCCAAATAACACCGCCTTTACGAACCCACGACTTAATAGCCACTTTAGTCGCATCATCAAGGCGATTAAAATTTCCGTGCGCTAAAATAATATGGCTGTAGTTCTCAAGGTCGATGTTACCTAAGCGCTCCATTTCGATAATGCTTGGCGCGGTGCCAACAAAACGATCTAAGTAATACCACACTTCACCAAGCTCATACTGGCTAGTTCCTTGACCACCCACGAGTAATACTTTAGGCGCTTTCACAACCGCCATTGCACGAGAACCTAAATCAGCACCTTTAACCGTTAAGCCCGAACTAATTGGCGTAATTTCAATGCCAAACTCATTCTGTGCTTGGTTTAAATAACTAACCCAGTTGCTATCAGTTTGCAGACCAGCAGGAACAAGAATACTACCTGGTTCAAAAGCTATTTCACCTGATGGCGTTTTTGCTGTAAGTGGGCTTAATGCCACGCGTGCTTTCACACCTTGTTCAAGCAAGCTATTAAGCATTTTTGGCGCTAGGTAATCATCCCATTTAAATGCATAGGCATAGCTTTGCGGTAATGCTGCAAAGCTTGACTTAACACTTTGCTGCCAAGGCATTTTTGCCACATTTAAGCCCCAGTTGCTGCTTACCTTTGCAAATTCTAAATTAAAGGCATGAGCAAGTGTCCAGCCAGACACATCATAAAACGTATTATCAACAAAACGCTGTTGCTCACTGAAAATCGCTTTAATTAAACGAAATTGTGGCTGTGCTAATGGTACATAATAGCTCTGCTCAGAAAAGCTTTGACCGTTTACTTTTAGCGGCTCTTCTAACATGTACGCATTGATTTGATGTTGTCTAAGTAAATCAAGGAAGTATTGCATGCGACTTTGATCAGCGCCGCCTTTGACAACATACCCTTTAAAGTCTTCATCATCAGCAAGATCAACTGCTTTGTTGTAAAATTTTGCTTGATAATCAAGTAAGTCTGTACGGTTATCAATCGCCGCTTGGAACGTCGATAAGCTAGTTAATAACTGATTTTTAATCGTAAACGGGAAGCTTAACGGGCCGTTAATAGTTTCTTGTAAGTGACCACGCGAGCTCGCTTGTTCAAATAAGATGCCTACACCGCCATTTACGTCTGGGTAAGTTGAGCCTTTCCCATAGTAAAAGTCATCAAAGCTTTCTTCAGTGAAGTAAAGTGCATTGTGCTCATCAAGTGTCTTTGCATGATAGTTTGCAATTGCTTTAGTCAGCGTGACATTTTCTTCTGGCGTGATTGGGTGCTTACGAGTTGGGATCCCTGGTTGGAAAAAGTAAGTGCTGTTTGGGCCCATCTCATGGAAGTCAGTTAGGATATTCGGCTTCCATTGGTGAAACTGTGCAATACGTGCACGTGATTCAGGGTGTTGCAGTAACAACCAGTCACGGTTTAAATCAAACAAGTAATGGTTAGTACGGCTACTTGGCCAACTTTCGATATGCTCGCGAGTTTGTGGATCTGATGACAACTTCATGCCACGGTTGCTGTTTGCCCAATTAGCAAAACGTGCTAAGCCATCTGGGTTTAATGATGGGTCTAGTAAAATAACCGTGTTGTTAAGTAAGGCATCGATTTCTGGGCCCTGTGCGGCTGCAAGGTAATACGCAACGAGAAGCGATGCGTTGCTTCCTGATGATTCATTACCGTGAACACTGTAACCCATCCAAACAACCGCAGGCTGTTTGCTTGAGTCACTCGCTTCACCATTTAGGCGAGCCAAATGCGCCTTGCGGATTTGCTCAACTTGGCCAAGTTTGTCGGACGCTGTAACCGTTAGCATCACCAGTGGACGCTGTTCATGAGTGCGACCGATTACTTTAAAATTCATTCGGTCACTTTTTTCAGCAAGAACTTGCATATATTGCACAAGTTGATCGTGACGTACATGCCACTCACCCACCTCGTAGCCTAACACCTGCTCAGGAGTCGGAATACTTGGGTCAAATTTCACATCTTGTTCAAAGTAATAAGAAAGAGGTTTTGCTAATGCGCTGACGCTCACTAGCATGGTTAATATTGTTATTATGAAACGCATAGATAGCACCCGTAATTATTTGATGTTTTAACGCTACCATTCGATAAAATAGATGCAACTTTTTACGCTCAACACTGGCGACAACACGATGAGCGGAGTATGATACACAGTATCCGAGTAATTTAGTCAAGTATAGTCCGTTTTATGATCTCTATTTCTGAATCTGCACAATCTCATTTTGCTAAACTTTTAGCAGACCAAGCTGAACAAACAAACATTCGTGTGTTTGTAGTAAACCCAGGTACTTCGCAGGCTGAGTGTGGTGTTTCTTACTGCCCAGAAGACGCCGTTGAAGCGACTGATATTCGTCTACCATTCAATGGTTTTGATGCCGTTGTTGATGCAGAAAGCGCCCCTTTCTTAGAAGAAGCTGAAATCGATTTTGTAACTGACAAAATGGGTACTCAGTTAACGCTTAAAGCGCCAAATGCAAAAGCACGTAAACTTAGCGACGATGCATCACTGCAAGAACGTGTTCAACACATGCTTGAAACTGAAGTGAATCCACAGCTCGCTAACCACGGCGGCCAAGTTAGCCTAGTGGAAATTACTGCTGACGGTATCGCGGTACTGCAATTTGGCGGTGGCTGTAACGGTTGTTCAATGATTGACGTCACACTAAAAGAAGGCATCGAGAAAGAAATGATCGCCAAGTTTGACGAAATCAACGGTGTAAGAGACATTACTGATCACCAATCTGGTGAGCACTCTTACTACTAACCGGTATATTAAGCATGCTTAAAAAATGGGTATTTCGCTTAGGCAGCGACCCCAAGTTAAGCTTAAAACGCTTTCTTCGCGGCCTAGCACTGTTTGTGCTAGCCGTGATTTTTATTGCCATAGGTTACTATGGACCCGCACTGTTTCAATTAATTGGCCTAGCCATACTAGCAGTGGCTTTATTCTTTGCTGGTTGGGGCTACTTAGGTATTTTTGCCAACCGTTTTGCGCAAGTTTTAGAGCGCTCGTCTCCCAAAAATCACGACCCTGATTTGTGGAAGTAATTTAATCTAATAATTGCTGATTATTGATAATTTTACGGTAGCGAAACCACAACGTTAACCCCCGCATTAGCATAAAGCTGGTCATCGCAAACCATAAACCATGATTTTGCCAGCTACTCACTACCCAAAACAGTCCAAAAAAGCCCACTAGAGCACTAAATAGCATAGTATTACGCATGTCTTTAGCACGGGTTAAACCGACAAATACGCCATCAAATAAAAAGCAGCCCATCGCCGCGATAGGCAATATAATCACCCAAGGAAGATAAACCGTTGCAAGGCTGATAACTTCGGGCACATCGGTAAGTAAGCGAATAATTGCCTCGCCAAATAATAAAAATATAAGGCTATAAAACAGTGCAAATAACCCACCCCAAAACAAGCTCAAATTAACCCATAACTTAATCTGCTTAGCGCTGTGCTCACCTTTCGCTTTACCGACCTTTGCCTCACTCGCATAAGCAATACCATCAAGCGCAAAGCTCACTAACATTAAAAAGTTTAGTAACACGGCATTAGCCGCTAAGGTTGTTTCTCCGATACGTGCGCCATAAAAAGTCATAAAGCTAAAACATAGCTGGAGTGCTAATGAGCGAATAAAAATATCGCGATTTAAGCTTACTAAATCAAGTAACTTAGTAACACTTAACCAGGCTTTCACGGCAAGGTTAACACCTTGCTTTTTAGCGAGCTGTACAACTAACATCAGTGCAAAAGCAAGGGCGATATAATCAGCGATTAAAGATGCCCACGCAGCTCCAGCCACACCCCAATCAAGAAACACCACAAAATAAATATCAAGCACAATATTGGTTATATTGGTGATAAGTAATAAATAGAATGGCCCGCGGCCATAATGAACACCTAGCATCCAACCAAGTAAAACCAAGTTACACAAAGCAGCGGGTGCACTAAAAATACGAATCGAAAAATAGCTATTTGCTTGTTCTAAAACAGCTTCATTAGCATTTGATAAATATGCCATTAAGGATTGAATAGGTATACTCAGCGCTATTAATAACAGCGCTACTGCTGTTGCTAGTAACAAGCTGCGCTTTAATAGCTCAGCAAGTAAGGTGTGATCGCTTTTACCATAGGCCTGTGCAACTAATCCTGTGGTGCTCATGCGCAAAAAGCCTGCTAGCCAAAATAATAACGAGATAACTGCTGAGCCAAGCGCTATACCAGCTAAATAGTGAGCGCTTCCTAAGTGGCCGATTACAGCTGTATCAACTAAACCTAACATTGGCACGGTAATATTTGATAAAATCATCGGACCGGCTAATAACAGTAAACTTTTATGGTGTGCCTTATGACGTTTAAGAAAATGTTTCATTTAGTATTTGCAGTCCTGTTAGGTTTATCTTTGCGTGCCCATGGCGCAGTCATTCTACAGTATCACCACGTCAGTGAAAGCCTTCCTGCGGTAACCAGTGTCAGCAGCGAAACATTCACTGAACATATGCAATATTTAAAAGATAATAACTTCAACGTTATTCCACTAGATGAACTCATCACCTCGTTACAAGCAGGCCAACCGCTAACAGATAAAACTGTCGCGATTACCTTCGACGATGGCTACAAAAATAACTATGAAGAAGCAGCGCCTATCTTAGAGAAGTTTGGCTATCCGTATACTATTTTCGTAAATCCCAAACTAATTGATGAAGGCAAAAGCTATGTAATGACATGGCAGCAGTTAAAGGAGCTATCTAATAAAGGCGCCTTAATCAGTAACCACACACAAGTTCATAATTACTTGCATCGCAAACAGCATGGCGAGAGTGAAGAAGCATGGCTTGCACGTACTAAAAAAGATATTTTATCTGCCCAGCAACGCATTAAAGAAGAAATTGGCCACGATTTTAAATACCTTGCTTACCCTTATGGTGAATTTAATAATTCATTGCAACAATTAGTAAAATCGCTAGGCTTTGTTGGTATAGGTCAACATTCGGGTGCTGTAGGTATCCATTCTGACTTTACCCGATTACCACGCTTTCCGGCATCGGGCTTTTATTCAAAGCTTGATACGCTTGCCACTAAACTCGACTCTCAAGCATTCGCAATCAAACAGCTCAGCTATTCAGATAGCGTTACAAACGAAAACCCACCAAGTATAAGCATTCAATTTGATATGCAGGACTTTCATAAAAGTCAGTTTGCTTGTTATGTCTCTGGTATTGGCCAAGCAGACTTAACTTGGCTTAGTAAAGATACGGTGAAGATCACCTCACCTGAAAAACTGAAAAAAGGCCGCTCTCGCTTTAACTGCACAGCCCCTTCTATCGCGAAAAAAGGCAGTTACTACTGGTTCTCTCAACCTTGGGTTATTGTACCTTAGCAGCTTGTTTTAGCATTTGCGCTGCAACCTTATCAAGGCGAACCACTTCATTAGCCGCATTAAGCTCTACTGCGGCTTTAGGCATGCCCCATACCACTGACGACAATTCATCCTGTGCTATGGTGTAAGCCCCAGCTTGATTTAATGCAAGCATGCCTTTTGCGCCATCGCTGCCCATACCGGTCAATAACGCAGCTACCGTCGCTTTAGGGCAAGCCACGACTAAGGAGTTAAATAGCACATCAACCGCTGGACGATGGCGATTAACCAGCTCACTTGAATCAAGCTGACAAAACAAGCCGCCTGCTTTTTTTACTACACTCAAATGCTGATCGCCCGGTGCAATATACGCCCAGCCTGATTGTAGCTTATCGCCATGCTCAGCTTCTTTAACGTTGATTTTACACGTTCTATCCATGCGCATTGCAAACGAGGTACTAAATACTGGAGGGATATGCTGTGTAATAACAATCGGTGGGCAGCTTTCTGGCATACGCACGAGCACTTCTTTAATTGCTTCTGTGCCGCCTGTTGAAGCGCCAATTGCAAGCACGCTGTTTGCCTTAAATTGCAATGCTGTTAAAGAGCTGTCGTCTTCAACTTTTGTTTCTTTAAAAGCTCGCACTCTAGCGCCAGCTGCAGTACGCACTTTTTGATGTAATAAATGGGCATAACGCTGCAGATTTTCAGTGACATTGATTGTTGGCTTAGCAATAAAGTCAACAGCACCAATTTCGAGGGCTTCAAGTGTGATTGGTGAGCCTTTTTGAGTCAGTGTAGAAATCATCACAACTGGCATAGGACGAAGGCGCATCAAGTTTTTTAAAAAACTTAACCCATCCATTTTCGGCATTTCGATATCAAGCGTTAAGACATCGGGATTAAGGCGCTTAATTAAATCTCGGGCTTGATAAGGGTCTTCTGCCGCGCCAACGACCTGAATGTCTTGCGCTTGCTCGAGCACTTCCTTGAGTAAACCACGGATCAAAGCAGAATCATCAACTATGAGTACTTTGATCATTTGCTCTCCTAAAATAATTCAATATCCGTTTCTGCATCTTGCTGCTCAATATCGTGTAAGTATTTAATTTCACGTTTTTCAAGCTTATCAGAATGCAATTCACGCATTTTCTTAACCTGCGCCTTGCCTGTTTGTGGATCAAACATCACCTTACGTGGCCAAGGCCCGCCAACATCATGGGATACTAAATCTAAACCCTCCTCAAGTACATAGGCATTTGCAAAACGAATGTTGCCAACACCAATATCTGTCATTGAGCGGATTATTTTCCCGCCGCCAAACAGCTTTACTTTGAGGTTGCGTCTAGAAGCACCATTTTTTAGGATTTCATTGATCAAGTATTCCATTGCCCAGTTACCATAACGGCAATTAAGACTGTGTGCGTTACTCGGATCAACGCCTTTTTCCGCCGGCAGCATAAAATGATTCATACCACCAATACCTAAGCCTTCATCGTAAATACATGCAGCAATACACGACCCTAACACAGTTGTGATCAATTCATCAGACTTAGACACATAAAATTCGCCTGGTAATACTTTAGCAACCACTTTATGGCGCTTGCCATCCCAAAACCGTTTAACGTGCTCAAAACCAGACAATACAGGTTTAAAATGACTACTCATAGACCACCTTTTTGATAGATAGTTTGGCCTAAATTCTTAAACTCTTTGTGGTCCTTACCCAGTGTTTCGGAATGCCCCAAGAATAAATGACCTGAATTGGTCAACAAATCGTAATAACGTTTAAATAGAGTATCTTTCGTCGGCTTATCGAAGTAGATAACTACATTGCGACAAAAAATAACATCAAACGGCCCTTTCATAGGCCAGCTCTGTAATAAGTTTAGACGTTTAAAGAAAATATTCTTTTGTAGTTCGGGTTTTACTTTATATAACTGACCGTCATGGCTTTTTAGAAACCAGCGCTTAAGTTGGCTTTTGTCTAAACCATTCACATTGGCAGCGGTATAGGTGCCAGCCTGTGCTTTAGCGAGCACATTTGAGTCTAAGTCAGTAGCTAGGATTTTCACATCCCAATCAGATGGAAATAGACTGCTTAAGGTCATAGCAATGGTATAAGGCTCTTCGCCGGTCGAGCAGCCAGCAGACCACACCCTTACACGCTTTTGTTTAGCATTACTAATCAGCAGTTTGGGGACTATGGTATTTTTTAGATAACTAAAGTGATGTGGCTCACGAAAGAAAGAAGTCAGATTAGTAGTTATAGCATTAATAAACTCACTAAACTCTTGTTCTTTATTCTCTTCAAGAAAGTCTAAATATTCTTTAAAGTTCTTAAGCTTATGTTGGCGAATACGCCTTGCTAAGCGCGAGTAAACCATCTCGCGCTTATGCTCAGCTAAAACAATGCCGCAAGCATCGTACACTTGTGACGAAATAGCTTTAAAGTCACTATCCGTTAGTAAAAACTCTTTCATGTGCTTGACCCTGCAGCTGTAACATTAGATGCAATTAACTAGTTAGAATTTAATTGGGAAGAGTTTTAAAACTCTTCCCACTCATCACTAGGGTCAACAAAGTTATTACCTTTAGGTGCCGAACGCACTGGTGAGCTTGGCTGTTTAGCTGCAGGCGCTGAACTTGCACGGCTTGTAATATCCATCTCGTTATTCGATAACGAGAAGAAGTTTAACAAGCGGCGCATATCATTCGCTTGCTCTGCCATTGATTCACCCGCGGCAGAGGCTTCTTCAACTAATGCTGCATTTTGCTGGGTCATTTCATCCATTTGGGCAATGGCTTTATTGACCTGCTCAATACCAGAGCTTTGCTCTTCAGAAGCTTGGGCAATATCAGAAATCATTGCTGTAACTCTTTGCACCGCCGTAACAATTTCTTGTAATGTTGAACCCGATTCATTAACTAGTAATGTACCATCTTCAACTTTTCCAACACTGTCTCGGATCAATTCTTTGATTTCTTTTGCAGCAGCAGCTGAACGTTGCGCTAAGTTACGAACCTCACCAGCAACAACCGCGAAACCACGGCCTTGCTCACCTGCTCGTGCTGCTTCGACAGCGGCATTAAGCGCAAGTAGATTTGTTTGGAAAGCAATTTCATCAATGACACTGATGATGTCTGCAATCTTCTTACTTGATTCATTAATTGCTGACATACTGGTTACAGCGCGATTTACAACTTCGCCACCTTTTTGCGCTTTAGTACGTGTTTCTTCAGCAAGTTCATTCACTTCTTTTGCATTATCAGCATTTTGGCGAACCGTACTGGTCATCTCTTCCATGCTTGATGCTGTTTCTTCAAGTGATGAAGCCTGCTCTTCAGTACGTTGACTTAAATCAGCATTACCTTGCGAGATTTCTTCTGCACCACTAGCAACCAAGGTTGCTGAGGTATTAATGCGATTAATCACTTCAGTAAGCTTATCAGCCGTGGCATTTGCATCACGTTTTAACTTATCGAATGAACCTTGATAGTCTTGTTCAATACGTTTTGATAAATCACCGTTTGCCATAGCATCCAGCATATTGCCTGTGTCTTTTACTGCATCATCAACAATACTAACTAGGCTATTTAAGCCCTGTGCTAGGCGTAAGAAGAAACCTTGTTTACCCGCTTCTTCTACACGGGCTTCTAAGTCACCACTCCCCGCGGCAGCAACCAGACCCGCAATTTCTTTTTCAATCGCGACTTCAGCAGTTCTGTCTTCCCACTCAACAACCGTACCAATACGTTCGTTCTCTGGGGTAAAAATAGGGTTTGCGACCAAACCAAAAGTACGGCCGCCAACTTGAATTTCCGTGCTGTAAGTATCACTTAACTTAGCAAGCATATTGCGTTGATGTGCTGGATTCTTGTGGAATACATCGATATTTTGACCCACTAGATTATTACTATTGAAATTAGGTAAGTCTTTACGTAAATCACTTTCAGCAATTTTCATCATGTTCAGAACGGCTTCGTTCATGTAAATAATGTTGTTGCCAGAATCAGCAATCATGGTGTTAGTTGCCACACGGTCTAACGCGCGTCGAACACGAAGATTTTCTTCTGCTGCACGCTTTTCCGCTTCCGCTTTATTTACGCTATCAGTAATATCTTGCCACTCAACAATAGTCCCTAAACGCTTACCAGATGCGCTCACCCAAGGAGTCGCAATCAAGCTAAAAATAAGCCCCGCTAAACGTAATGTGGTTTTGTATGGTTCAGATAGGGTTTTTAGCAACTCACGTTGGTGTGATGGTTGTTTATGAAAATCATCAACGCAAGTTCCAATTAGGTTAGCCACAGAGAAGCTCGGTAGCACTGTTTGTAACGTTGATTCGCGAGCTTGCAGCATTTGCTTTACTTGCTCATTAACAAAGATAATTTTTAAATCGTTGTCAGCAATCATCACATTAGCTTGGCAAACGCGCAGCGCATTTGATAAATCGGCATCACGCTTTGACTGACGTTCAAGCTCTTTTTGCGCAGTTATATCGCTGGCAAATTTAATAACTTTGGTGACATTGCCATTGCTATCAATAATTGGGTTATAGGTGCCTTGGATCCACACTTGTTTGCCATTTTTACCGACACGCTTAAATTCATCAACAAAGAATTCACCGCTGCGTAATCGCTGCCAAAACTGTTGATATTCTGGGCTTTGCGACTCTTTTTCAGCAACAAACATAGAGTGGTGTTGCCCTTGGATCTCTTCGAGTCGGTAACCCATGGTGTTTAAGAAATTAGCATTGGCAGTAATGATCTGCCCCGATGGTTGAAACTCAATCATCGCTTGCGACTTTTTAAGTGCCGCAATAACTAAATCATTTTCCGACTCAACATTTTTAGGACTGCTAAACCATCCCATACCCTTCACCTTCTTGTTAATCTACCCAGTTAAATGTCCATTGTTTTTTGTAGGTCAAGTAATGCGACCATTTTCTCACCCACATTGACTAAACCCGCAACAAATTGCGCGTTGTCTGAGTCAGACAAATGTGGCACTGCCTTCGCTTCATGCTCAGCAATGCTATAGACATCCGAGACGGCATCAACGGCGATGCCCATAATTTTACATGTATTTTCAAGCTGTACTTTTAGAACAATTACAACGGTTAACGGCCCGTATTCGATGGCTGAAATACCAAAACGAAGCCTTAAATCAATAATCGGCACAATGGTGCCACGCAGGTTGATAACCCCTTTGACGAAATCCGGTGAATTAGGGATCACCGTAATTTCTTCCCAACTGCGAATTTCTTGCACCGTTAAAATATCAACACCATACTCTTCTTCAGCCATGAAGAAGGTTAAAAACTGTTTTACATCTTGATCTTGTTCAAGGTTTAGCTTGTTATGCAGGTCGTCGTGCTGTGCAATCATGACGCCTCCAAATTCGCTTTTGATTCAATAATCAATTCTTGGCTCCCAGGCTTTCTAAGCCCAGATAATTTAATCAAACCACTAATATCAACAATCAAAGAAACACGACCATCCCCTAGAATTGTCGCCCCTGAGACGCCATCAACTTTTTGATAATTGGCCTCTAAGCTTTTGATCACCACTTGCTGTTGCGACAATAAGTCATCAACCAATAAACCTACTTTTTGGTTGTCACTTTCAACAACAACCAATAAAGTTTTATCGAGCGTTTCTATCGCCCCTTTATGATTAAAAATGTTGTAGAGCCTTAAGATTGGAATATATTCATCACGTAAGCGCAGTACATCTAAGTCTTTGCCTACCCGACTCACTTTACTAATATCGATTTGCAATGACTCAATTATCGAAATCAGTGGGATAATATAAGTATGTTCAGCAATCCGGACTAACTGCCCATCTAAAATAGCCAGCGTTAGCGGTAGGCGAATTGTAAATGTCGAACCCACTCCCGGTGCAGAAGCCACTTCAACAGAGCCGCTGAGCGCTTCAATATTGCGCCTTACTACATCCATACCAACGCCACGACCTGATAAGTCGCTGACTTGATCGGCTGTAGAAAATCCTGGTAAGAAAATAAGCTCGTTGATTTCGTTATCAGACAACTCATCAGTTTCTGAAATTAGGCCGTTTTTAATCGCCTTTTCACGAATTTTAGTGGTATTAAGGCCCTGACCATCATCCATAATTTCGATAACGATATTACCGCCTTGATGAAACGCATTGAGCGTAACAGTACCAACAGGGTCTTTACCCGCTGCAACACGTTTATCAACGGTTTCTAAACCATGATCTAGGGAGTTTCTCACTAGATGCACCATGGGGTCAGAAAGTTTCTCCATCACCGTTTTATCTAGTTCGGTTTGTTCACCAAGTAATTTAAGCTCAACTTGTTTATCAAGCTTTTGCGAGATATCGCGTACTAAGCGAGGAAAGCGACTAAACACAAAACTTATTGGTAACATGCGAATACGCATGACATTTTCTTGTAAGTCACGGGTATTATGTGCCAGTTGTGCTAAGCCCTCTTGTAATGAGGCTATAGTTGCTTCAGTGATCTCTTGCTCACCCAATTGACTTAACATCGCTTGGGTAATCACTAATTCACCCACCATGTTGATCAATGAATCAACTTTGTCGATACCAACCCTAATTGAGGTTGATTCTGCATTGGCTGTGGTTGCTTTAACTGGCGCTGGCTTTTTAGGATCTGTAGCTGGTTTAACTGCTGCAGGCTCAACCTCTTGCGCTGGCGCTACATCTTCAGTAACAGTCTCAGCTGCTGTTATCTCTTCATCACCAAACAAGCCACCGCATAGTGTGATGGTGATATCAGCATCATCTTCAACCCATTCGAAAATTTCTTCGATGCAGCTTTGTTCTTTATCTGTGGTTAAGAAAAAGCGCCACGACAGAAAGCAATCTTCAGGGGCAAGGTTCGTAATATCTGGCACATCATCTTGAAAGGCTTGTGTTTCAAGCTCACCCAATTCCGCTAATTCACTGATCATGTACAGTGGTTCATTACCGGTTTTAAATAAATGATGATGTGGTTTGAAATCGATTTGATAGGTATTAAAGCTGCTTTCGCTCACAGCTTCTGGCGCTTGCTCAGTCTCTTTACTTGCAGCACGCATACCAAGAATTTCTTCAAACTTAATACGCAATTCATCAGCTTCAGTTAAGTCTGGCTGCTGCTCAGCTTGTAGAGTTCTGAGTAAAGCCCGTAAACAGTCAACTGATTTTAAAAGTAAATTTACATGCTCAGCAGTAAGATCTCGTGAACCTTCACGAATTTGATCTAACAGCGTTTCGAGAACATGAGTAAAGTCTGCAACAGCACTAAAACCAAAGGTACCGCTGCCTCCTTTTATTGAATGCGCAGCGCGAAAAATTGTATTTATCGTCTCTAAGTCTTCTTCGCCAGGCACTAAGTTTAATAACTCAGCCTCCATAGCGTCGAGTCCTTCAAAGCTTTCTTCGAAGAATACTTCAAAAAATTGGCTTAGATCTATACTCATGCCCCGCTCCTATTATTAGCGAATCACTTTTTTCAATACCGCTAACAATTGCTCAGGATTAAATGGCTTAACAATCCAACCAGTTGCACCAGCAGCTTTACCTTCAGACTTTTTATCAAGACCCGACTCTGTGGTCAGCATCAGTAAAGGTGTGAACTTATAATTAGGTAAGCTACGTAATTCACGAATAAGGGTAATACCATCCATTACCGGCATATTTACATCAGAAATAACAGCATCAAAGCCTTGTTGTTTTGCGATATTTAAAGCTTCGCTGCCGTCTTTCGCTTCTGTCACATCAAAGCCAGCTTTTTTAAGCGTAAAACCAACCATTTGGCGCATAGATGCAGAATCGTCTACTGCTAAAATTCTTTTCATAAAAACCTCTTAATTGGCATTCTCAAGCACAAGATAATGGCTTAAGCCCAAACTATTAATTGCCTTTTGCAACGGCTTACTCTCGCCAACCCAAATAATTTTGTGTTGCACCGAAAGCAAATGCTTCTGTAATGCACATAAAAGCTGAATTGATGCTGTGTCAGCACGGGTCACTTCACTGATATCCAAACAGATATCATCATTTGCTGACAACTCTTGGAGCAAATCTTGATGGAGTGTTTCGACCTGACTAATAGCTAATTCTGTAGGGAGCTTTAACATTACTTATACCTTCCCTGCTTTAAACAATTCATAACAAAAGCTTAGACTGACTAAATAAAAATGCCATAATTTGAATCAAAAAATAGTAAAATTTTTTAGTAGCTTAGACATTTATATCAAAAAAGGAAGCTTTTCTTTTGCGGAAAATGACTCCCTTAACCAAGAAAGTTTACTTTGCGTAATAATCTGCTATTTTTTTGAACTCTTCAGTCAAAGTTGTGCCGTTTATTAATGGCACGCTGCCTTGTTTAAATTCAGGCTTAAAAATCGCACGTACCGAGCCATCGCCATCAACCATCACTACCGACGCGCTATGATCAACGGCATACTCTTGCTCATCACTATCGTTAATTGCGTAAATTAAGCCAAGCTCTCTAACAAATGGAAAAAGTTGCTTGTGCGGACCTGATACTGCAAGAAAATCAGGATTAAAGTAATCAATGTAGGCTTTGCGCTTTTCGGTTGTATCACGTTTTGGATCTACGGCAACAAACCATACCTGCACTTTGTAATCTTGGCTTAGCTGCTTTTGCACTGCAGTTAACTTCGCCAGTGTCATTGGACATATATCAGGGCAACTGGTATAGCCTAAAAAGACCAAATTCCAATGCCCCATAAACTGACTGTTATCAGCGGGCGCACCATGTTGATCGGTTAATAAAAACGGACTAATCGGCTTTGCCTGCTCATAAACCAGTGCTTCGACTTCAGGTGCGTTGTTGTTTTTACCACAACCGGTTACAAACAATACCGCACTGAAACATAAAAAAGCGACGATTCGCGTCATAAAACTAACCATTTATCAATGAATAAGGCGATAAAGAGTAGCATTAAATGCACGATTGAAAAACGAAATAAGTCCATTGCTGTATCATCTTTTGGGGCAATTTTTAGTTTTAACGCTTTATAAATGAATATCGCGTTTAAAACGCTTGCACCTAATAAGTAAATTAGCCCTGACATGCCAATTAAATAAGGCAGCACACATACCAAAGCAAGCAAAATGCTGTAGCCAACAACGCAAGTTTTACAAAATTCGATACCGTGAGTAACAGGCAACATAGGAATTTTTGCCCGCTCGTAATCACTTTTACGTGCAATCGCCAAGGCCCAAAAATGCGGGGGAGTCCAAGTAAATATAATCATCACTAACAGCCAAGGAGCTGCAGCCATATGGCCTGTTTCAGATACCCACCCCAGCAACGGCGGCATAGCACCTGCCAAACCACCAATAACAATATTTTGCGGTGTGGCACGCTTTAAAAACGAGGTGTAAATAAAGGCATAGCCGACAAGCGCAAACAAAGTAAGAATGGCGGTGAGCGTATTCGCCCATACCATAAGCATAACAAAACCTAGTATTCCTATAGTTGCAGCAAAGCTCAAAGCATGTTGTTTACTGAGCCGACCTTTTGCCACAGGACGATGACGTGTACGTGCCATTTTGCTGTCGATTTCACTATCAACAACATGATTGATCACGGCAGCAGCAGCCGACAGCAAGCCAATACCTAGCAAACTTGCAAGCTGCACAAATACCCCTCGCCCAACATCGGGAGCCAATGCCAAACCAACCCAAGCAGTTAGTACAAGCATGGCAACTACTTTAAATTTACTGATAGCTAAGTAATCTTTAAGTAACTCTGAGCTTTGAATAAATAATGATTTTTCTGAGCTTAGTAATAATGCCATCACAGCCTCCTAGGTTCTTATTTTTAAGTGGAAGCATAGTCTTACCATGCTAAGCAGTAACAATGCGGCCATTAGGTTGTGCGCAAGCGCTACACTTAATGGGAAGTGCCAGTGCACAACAGCTAGGCCTAAACAGATTTGGCACAACAAAGCGATTAATACAGTGACTGTGCAGTGCTTAATTTTTCGAGAGTAACAGCGTGAATATATGCGCCACATGATCAGCGCTAACACCACACAAGTAACCAGCGCCCAAATACGGTGTAGCAGATGAATAGACATACGCGCCTGCTGCGATAAAACGCCATATTCATAGGTGCTGTGCTCAAGCGGTAGCTGAAACACACTCTTCAAAGAAAACGGTTGTCCGTAGCTACACAGCGGTAAGCCATTACAATGCGGAGCGGCGTAATTTGCTGCAAGCCAGCCACCCAATGCAATTTGCAGTATTAGCACCACCAAGCCCACCAGCGCTAACCGGTAATATGGCTTTGCGCCGCTATCACTGCTAGCAACAGGGTCGGTCTTTAAACGTAGATACAATAAAAACAGCAACGACAAGATACTAAAACCGCCGAGCAAATGCCCCATAACAACCAAAGGCTGTAGGTTCATAGTGACAGTCCACATGCCCAATACGGCTTGGAATACCACCAATAATAATAGTGCTAATGGCAGTTTAACCGGCGTATTTGGATATTGGCGTTTTAACCAGGCAAAAACAAACAAGGCTAAAATAAGTAAACCAAGGGCACCGGCAAAATAGCGATGGATCATTTCTTTCCATGCTTTTGCTGCTTCAAACATCATATCAGGGTAGTTTTGTTCAACATGTAACAGAGCAGTTTCATGTTTTGGCACAGTTAAAAATCCATAGCAACCAGGCCAGTCAGGGCAACCAAGCCCAGCATCACTCAGCCGTGTATAGGCACCAAGCCCAACAACTAAGATAGAGAAGAAAACCGTAATTAAGACTAAATATTTATAATTTTTATACATCTTTATCCCCTTAATGAGGTTTAACTTGAACGCGCATAGTTAAGTAGTTTCTTTAAGTCTTTAAGTAAGCCTTTTTGAATCAGTCTATTTTGTTCTGGCTCAGCCGTGTAGGGGTAATGCAAAACCACTAAGCCCATGTGATCAACCAAGTATAAGTCTCCCGCTTTGAGCGCAGGACTTACTGCTAATTGACGCCAACTTGCCGATACCTGCTGTTGATTTGTCAGTACCGCCACATCCACTTTTTGCTGATTTTTACCTAAAGCGACATATAGGTTATCTAGACTGGCTAATTGGTTTGCACAAACTTTACTGCACTCTTTTGGATAATTAAGCGCAATTGTCCATTGTTTAGGATCGCCTTGTTGCCAATCAGCTAATTTAATTTCTTCGCTTAAAAGCTCACCATGATTACTCGAACCACTCGGTAACCACTCAAGCTTTAATGCTGCATAAGCAAGTGCCAGCGGCACAAAACAGCATAAAACGAATAAACTAAGCGGGTTTATTTTCATAACCTCTCCTTCTCATCGCAAAATAAGCAATAACTACACACGCTAAGCCGATTAATAACCACTGCACGGCATAGGCGTAATGTTTATCTGGCCCCATCACGACACTCTGGTAATGCGGAGTTGCAATACCATCTGCTTCATTGCGATAACCAATAAAGTCTTGTAAGGGCTTTGCTAATTGAGCACTAAAAATTGCTAAATCGATGCCTTGAATACGCTTAGGCCAGCCTTGTTCTGCACCAATCTCATCGGCAAGTGTGAAGCCTTGTAAGTTGCCTTGTTTCAATTGCACTGTAGCCGTAAACTTTGTTGATTCTGGCCATTCAACGGTTGGCAACTGGCTGCGGTTTGTTGGGGCTTTTAGCCAACCAAAGTTAACAATTAAAGGCGCACTTTCACCTGTAATTGTCATCGCTACTAGTAAGTCATAGCCCACTTGCCCCTGATAAATTTGATTATCAAGTAGCCAGTACTGTTGTTTATTTACCTCGCCAGATACCTTGACTTGCAAGCCCGTTTTATTCAGCTCTCTAGGTAAATTTTGCAGCTCTTGCCAGCTCAAAACGCCTTGCTCTTTCGAAACGGCTAACTGACTTAGTTGCTGCTGTTTTTGCTCTCCTCGCTGGTATTGCCAAACGCTTAGTCGTAAACAAATAAGCACTGCAAGTATCACAACGCAAATTGCGATAATTGAGCTAAGCTTTTGTTTACGCCATAAAATTAACTGCATTTGGAATACCTAATATGATTAAAATCATTATTGTTTTGTTATTACTTTATATTCTGTTCAACCTATTTAGAGCGCTGTTTGTGATGATGTCAGCAAAAGAGCACTCGAAACCCATGTCGCATTACTTAGGTCGTCGAGTGCTGTTTTCAGGTATTGTGCTGGTGCTCATCATTGCCGCAATGAAATTGGGCTTTATTCACACCAACCCGTCGCCGCTTCACAAAGCTACAGCACGTACACAAATACAAATAAACACAACCACACCACATCAACAAAGTGCCAATACCAAGCAGCCGCTTGAAAAGCAAAATGCTTTTCACTCGTGAAGTGGCCTTTAAAAATTCTAAGTAGCACCACAAATAAAATAATGGTGCCTAATGTCACGTGCATACCGTGAAAGCCCGTTAACAAGAAAAAGGTATTCCCATAAACACCCGCATCTAAGGTCAAGCCTAAATCTTGGTATGCATGCATATACTCGTATACTTGTAAGCCAAGGAAAATCACACCTAGTAGCACAGTTAAAGATAAAAATACCTTTAGAGCGCCGCGCTTATTGTTTTCAATAGCAACATGAGCAAAGTGAATTGTGACCGATGAGGTAAGCAGAATAAGCGTGTTGATCAGAGGTAGACCTTGCCAGCCCATAGCCTGTGTGGTCTCGCCCGCTGGCGTAGTTAATAGTGGCCATACGGCTTCAAAGGTTGGCCAGAGTACTTCGTTGGTCATAGCATTATTACCAGCGCCACCGAGCCAAGGCACCGAAATCATACGTGCGTAAAAAAGAGCGCCAAAAAACGCCATAAAGAACATAACCTCAGAGAATATGAACCAGCTCATACCTTGTCTGAATGAGCGGTCCATTTGTGCTGAGTAAAGCCCTTTATGAGACTCTTCAATAACGTTTCTAAACCAGCTAAAAACCATATAAACTAATATGGCGATGCCTAGATACAAGACATACTGGCCACTACTGCCCTCACCACTTACTTGCATCACAGTTAAACCAGCACCAACAGCAATTAAAAACATCGCGATGGCACCAACTATTGGCCAAGGACTCTCGGCTGGAACATAGTATTTTTCATAATTTTGATTCATTTTGTTTGCTCCCAATTAGCAATTAGCTTGGCGGCTTTTAATCGTTTTTAGCCACAACATGCCCGCTAATATCAAACACGGTATACGACAACGTCAGTTCCTCAACATCGTCGGGTAACTCAGTATCAACATAAAACAACAAGGTAAATTCCATTTCTTCACCGGCTTTCATTGGCTGCTGATCAAAGCAAAAACAGGCGATTTTATGTAAGTACTTTGCCGCTTTACCCGGTGATACTGATGGAATTGCTTGCATGACTTTGTCTTCATTACTGGTGTTCTTTGCTGAGAATTTAACTTCACGCATGGCACCAGGTTGTACCGCCACGCTGTATTGCTCAGACTGCACCTTAAATGGCGCGCCGCTTTGGGCGTGAGTGGTAAAGCTGACATCAACTTGGCGCTGTGTATTTATTGATTCACTCGCGCTCGCTTTTTCTAATGATGGCTTACCATTCAACCCTGTAACGTCGCAAAACACGTCGTAAAGCGGCACCATTGCAAAAGCAAATGCGAACATGAGCAAGCATGTAATCAGCAGTTTTTTTAGCAAAGGTGCATGGTTCATTACTTAATCTCCGGCGGTGTTTCAAAGGTGTGATAAGGCGCTGGAGAATCGACTTCCCACTCTAAACCTTCAGCTCCATCCCATACTTTGGCAGGTGCCTTTTCGCCACCTCGAGCACATTTAAATACCACCAATACAAACAACAGTTGCGATAAGCCAAATGCAAAACCACCAATACTGATAATGGCGTTAAAGTCAGCGAATTGCAGAGCATAGTCAGGAATACGACGCGGCATACCAGCAAGGCCAACAAAGTGCATAGGGAAGAACAACACGTTGACACTGATTAGCGATAACCAAAAATGCCATTTCGCCAGCGTTTCGTTGTACATGTTGCCAGTCCATTTCGGTAGCCAATAATAGGCTCCCGCCATAATTGAGAACACAGCCCCCGTCACAAGCACATAATGGAAGTGAGCCACCACAAAATAGGTATCGTGATACTGAAAATCTGCTGGTGTAATCGCAAGCATCAAGCCAGAGAAACCACCTAAGGTGAATAACACAATAAAGGCGATGGCAAACATCATCGGAATTTCGAAGCTAATCGAACCGCGCCACATGGTGGCCACCCAGTTAAACACTTTAACGCCCGTTGGTACCGAGATAAGCATGGTGGCGTACATGAAAAACAACTCGCCTGCCACAGGCATCCCTGTGGTAAACATATGATGTGCCCAAACGATAAAACTTAGCAGCGCAATCGATGAAGTTGCATACACCATAGACGCATAGCCAAATAGCTTTTTGCGCGAGAAGGTCGGTACGATAGTCGATATAATGCCAAAGGCCGGCAAAATCATGATGTACACTTCGGGGTGCCCAAAGAACCAGAAAATGTGCTGGAACATCACAGGGTCGCCCCCACCGGCTGCATCAAAAAAGCTGGTTGCGAAGTATTTATCGGTCAACACCATTGTGACTGCCCCTGCTAGGACAGGCATAACAGCAATTAACAAGAATGCAGTGATTAACCATGTCCAAACAAATAGCGGCAGCTTCATCCACGTCATACCTGGCGCTCTTAAGTTGACGATAGTCACGATAACGTTAATCGCCCCCATAATTGAGCTGATACCCATGATATGTACGGCAAACACAAAAAGTGCAGTGTTATCGTTGCTGTAAGTTGTTGATAGTGGTGCGTAAAAAGTCCAACCAAACGCAGGACCACCACCAGGCATAAGTAACGAAGCCAATAGAATTAAAAATGCGAACGGCAATATCCAAAAGCTCCAGTTATTCATACGTGGTAAGGCCATGTCTGGTGCGCCTATCATCATAGGCACCATCCAGTTTGCAAGCCCAGTGAACGCGGGCATAACGGCACCAAACACCATAATCAAACCATGTACTGTGGTCATTTGGTTAAAAAAGTGCGGGTCGACTAGCTGTAATCCAGGCTGAAAGAGTTCAGCACGGATCACCATTGCCATGGCTCCACCTATTAAAAACATAGTTAGAGAAAAAATCAGGTATAAACTACCAATGTCTTTATGGTTGGTAGTGTATAGCCAGCGCTTAAAACCTTTAGCTGGATGATGATGGTCGTGATGCGCATGCCCATTTGCTTGCTCGTTAATAACATTACTCATTAGTTCGCCTCCGCTGCTGCATCAATCGCGGCTTGAATTTGACTCGGTTGGATAACATCGCCGGTATCATTACCCCACGCGTTTCGCTTATAAGTAATAACCGCAGCAAGTTGCTTAATTGAAAGCTGTTTATCAAACGCTTGCATTGCTGTGCCAGGCTTACCGTGTAACACGATATCTATGTGATCTTTTACATCACCTAATACAATCGGGCTGCCTTTAAGTGCTGGAAAAACGCCTGGTAAGCCCATACCGGTAGGTTGGTGACATGCAGCACAGCTTGCCATATACACTTGCTCACCTAAGACCATAAGCTCTTCTTTCGGTAATGTTTGATCAAGCAAAGCAGCATCTGCTGCGGCCGCATTGGCTTTTTCTTGCTTGGCATCTGCAAGCCAATTAGCAAATTCATCTTCAGGTAAGGCTTTCACCACAACAGGCATAAAGCCGTGATCTTTACCGCATAACTCAGCACATTGACCACGGTATACTCCTGGCTCGTTAATACGTGTCCACGCTTCATTGATAAACCCAGGATTTGCATCCTTTTTAACCGCAAAATCAGGCACCCACCATGAATGAATTACATCGTCTGAGGTCATTAAAAAGCGAACTTTTTTATTGATAGGAAGTACTAGCGGTTTATCTACTTCAAGCAAATAATGCTCAGTTTTCTCTGCTTGGTTGTCTATTTGATCTTTAGGAGTAGATAGAATCGAGTAATAAGCAATGTCTTCACCCATGTACTCGTAATGCCACTTCCATTGTGAGCCAGTCACTTTAATGGTGATATCGGCTTTAGAAGCATCTTCCATGGCAATTAAGGTTTTTGTGGCAGGCACAGCCATGGCGATTAAGATGACAAATGGAATGGCAGTCCAAAGTATTTCAACTTTTGTACTTTCATGAAATTGGGCAGGCTTGGCCCCTTTGGATTTACGGTGGTGTATTAAAGCCCAAAACATCACCGCAAATACGATGATGCCGATTACACAGCAGATAATAAATATCGTCATGTGTAACTCATAAACATTATTACTTATATCGGTCACCCCTTTACGCATATTGTATTGGCTATTTGCCAATGCAAGCTCAGGAAGTGCAAACAATATAAGCCACAAGGCGTAACGCAGTTTACCCATGTGACGGCTCCTTTAGATGCTATTGCAAGACGCAAAGCGAAAAGGCGATACAACAAGGTGCCCATTCGTTTTTCTTATTGTTCAGAGCGACTACGTATCATTTTGACCCACTTATGATACCGACCCCTTGACTAACACCTCGCACATTTTTGTGTCTTTTTATTAATTAGGTGTTAATACAGTGTATTAACCAATTAGTTAAAAAATGACCAATAAGCAAGTTTTAATGATAATAAATGTTTATTTTGGTGCAGAAATAACAACTATAATCAGCGCGTTATTTAATGTTTAGGAGTAAGAACGAAATATAAAAAGAGAGGAAAACTGCGCCATATAAGGCTTTAAATGAAGAGTAAGGATTCACAAATCCTAATTAAGTAGTAAAATTTCAGCGGCGCACCAAATTGAGTCAATTTGATGCACCAAATTGGGAACGCTTACATCCAGTCAGCGTTACGAATAACACCTACCGCTAACCCCTCGATGTTGAACGACTCATGCTCAAGATCAACCTCAATAGGCGAAAACTCTTCGTTCTCAGCGTGTAAAAGTACTTTGCGACCCGCTTTTTCTAGACGCTTAACTGTTACATCTTCATCGACTCGAGCTACAACTACTTGCCCGTTTTCAGCAACTTGTGTTCTGTGTACTGCAAGCAAATCGCCATCCATAATACCAATGTCTTTCATACTCATACCATTTACACGCAGTAAGAAATCGGCAGCAGGTTTAAATAATGAAGGATCAACTTGGCAGTGACTTTCAACATGCTCTTGAGCCAAAATAGGTTCACCAGCTGCAACACGGCCAATTAAAGGTAAGCCTAACTGCTCTGGCTCATCTTCTTCAATTAACTGAATACCGCGACTCGCCCCAGGCTTCATTTTGATCATGCCTTTTTTTGCCAGTGCTTTTAGGTGTTCTTCAGCAGCGTTGGCACTTTTAAAACCCAATGTTTGAGCTATTTCAGCACGCGTAGGTGGCATGCCTGTATCTTTAATAAAGACTTTAATTAGTTCTAAAATTTGCGATTGGCGTTTAGTTAATGGGCGCATACAACTGGTTTTCCATACAGTACATTTAACTGTGAGTATATACAGTTATTTGAAAATCGCAAATTTAAATTAACCCCATCATATTGCTACAAAACTAACATTGAACCACACCGAAAGATGCCATAAGGTATTAGCTTTAATTAGCAGGCTAAGGAAACACAATGAGTATTTGGCACCAACCAATCACGTTAGAGCTTTGCAAAGAGCTTGAACAAGGGATTACCGGTCAAGGCACTTTAATGAAAACTATGGGCATTGAGGTAACTGAAATTGGCGATGATTATTTAATGGCAACCATGCCTGCTATTCCTGAGCATCATAACCCTATGGGCATGGTCCATGGCGGAGCAAACGTTGTATTAGCAGAGACAGTGGCAAGCTATGCAGCCAATTTCGTGGTTGATTTCAATAAGTTTTATGCTGTTGGCCAAGAAATTAATGCCAACCACATGAAAGCGTCACGCAAAGGAACGTTAACAGCAACTGCTAGACCGCTGCATTTAGGTAAGCGAACTTCTGTTTGGGATATTAAAATTACCAATGCCGCAGGAGAGCTTTGCTGCGTATCAAGAATGACCGCAGCTGTTGTAGAGCGATAAATTCAGGCTATTTTTCGACAGGATAAATAGTAATTTCAATCCCTGCGCCAATTGCAGAGATACGTAACAAGGTATCGGCATGCAGGGGTTGGTTAAAGCATTTAGGCGAATTACCTGATTCAAAGCCTATATCAAATGTACGCTTTGAGCACGATAACCACTGTTTTAATGCATTGCGCGAGCAAGACTCAATAAGCTCGCAAAGCTGGTTAATTGCTTTATCAGGAGAGCTGATATCTGCGGTTGCTTCAATACGTGCTAGTTGGCGGTATTCATCTTGGTCATAATGTAAAACCATGGCGTTTTTCTTCAAATCAGCAACAAGCGCACTAATATCGTGCTTTGATTCAAGCTCCAGATCTACATTTAAAAATTGAATTTCCGACATACTCTCGTTTTTACCCTCTATTTATATCGACTGAAACTTTAACTCAGTTTTGTATATATACCAAATCTAGAATACAGTTAATGCGACATTATGCCGCATTGGCAATCTAGCTAAACAACCTAAAATAGCGCTCACATAACAATAATAACGGGGTAATAATGAATAAACGCCTGTTTAAGTATGCTCGTAAAGGGCATAAATGGCTTGGCTACTTACTTGCTTTGCAGATCTTTTTTTGGATTTTAGGTGGGCTTGTGATGAGCTCATTACCACTTGAAAAAGTGCATGGTAAGCATCTGGCTAATCGCAGTTTAAGTAGTCCATTTTTATTGTCGGACTACCCTGCTTCAATTGATAAAATAACAGCGCAATTCGAGCAAATCGAGGGTATTAAATATAGCCATTTTTTAAATACCCCGATTATAGAAGTTACATCCTCTAGCGGTACGTTTATTTTTGATGGCAGAACAGGTGCTAAAATGCCTGCACCGAGTAAAGCGCAAATCATTGAAAATGCGCAAGCTCACCTGCTTATTGACGCAAAAATAACGCAAGCGCAGTTATTAACAAAAGGGCCTAGAGAAGTCGGTCACAAAGCCAATGTTTGGCAAATTAGCTTCGATGATTGGTTAACAACAACCTTATATTTAGATAGCCAAACCGGTAAAGTTATAACTGTGCGCAGCACCCTGTGGCGCATTTTCGACTTTTTCTGGATGCTACACATTATGGATTATGATGAGCGTGAGAACTTTAACAATCCACTACTCATCAGCTTCTCAGCCACCAGCGTACTATTTTGTATTACAGGAGTTTTCTTGTTACTACAAAACGTTCGAATTAAACGTAAAAAGCCAGCTACACGTGTTGGTCAATCAAAATAGGATTGCCATCTGGGTCGGTGATAATAAAACTCGCGTCACCGGCCTTTTGTATTTCTAATCCTTGTTGCTGAAATTGTGCAGCTAATTGCTCAAAGGTTGCAAATTCATCCAAAGCTTCAGCATTTTGATCCCACCCAGGATTAAAGGTCAGCATGGTTTTATCAAACATACCTTGAAACAAACCAATTAAATGTTCACCGTTTTTCATTATTAGCCAATGCTGTTCTATCTCCCCAGCAAACTCTTTGAAACCTAGCTTTTCATAAAACTGCTTTGAAGCACGAATATCTTTTACATTTAGACTTACAGAAAAAGCACCTAATAACATGGTTGTAATTCCTTTAATAAAAACGGCCTAACAACTATAGCTGAGTTGAAAAACTTTTCCTTTTTAGAATAGTCGCTCTAGAATAGCTGTTCCTGTAGTTCACTGATGTGATGGATATGCGTTTATTTCTATACTTAGCCCTTTGTTTTATTTTCACTTTTCCTATATCCGCTAAAGAGTTTTCGAGCTTTTACAGTACCAAAAAGCATTTAATTAAGAATCTACCAAGCAATAGTAAAAGCTTATATTGTGGTTGCGATATCAAGCGCCAAGGTAAAAAACTT
Source organism: Pseudoalteromonas sp. P1-26 (assembly GCF_001401795.1). Classification (NCBI taxonomy): domain Bacteria; kingdom Pseudomonadati; phylum Pseudomonadota; class Gammaproteobacteria; order Alteromonadales; family Pseudoalteromonadaceae; genus Pseudoalteromonas; species Pseudoalteromonas sp. P1-26. The sequence continues at coordinate 95,096 of NZ_LKDX01000001.1, forward strand.
GTGCCAGACCCTGATGCGTGTGGTTATATTCCTAGAAACTCTGTCACCCGTTCAGGAAAAGAGAATGCTCGCGCAAAAAGAATAGAGTGGGAGCACATTGTGCCTGCCTGGGAGTTTGGTCATCAATTACAATGCTGGCAGGATGGCGGTCGCAAAAACTGTAAAAAGGTCAGTGAAAAGTTTCGTCAAATGGAAGCTGACATTAATAACCTTGCACCTGCTATAGGCGAGATCAATGCTGACCGTTCAAACTTTCGCTACGGCATGGTGTCAACATCAAGTGCAAGTTACGGAGCATGCCCTGTAAAAGTCGACTTTAAGCAACGTGTATTTGAGCCACCCATTTATGCAAGAAAGCAAATAGCCGATACCTATTTTTATATGCAAAAAACCTATGGCTTAAAAATATCTGATAAACAACGTAAATTATTTGAATCGTGGCAAAAGCTTGAAATAGCTGAAATTAGCAATCGCAAATCTTTATAACTAGCAGCACATTCGTTTACATTTTAGACACTATAATTTATTGCTTTCAGATTAAGTAATTGTTAGTTTTTAAACAATTTATATAAGAAAGGAAGCACCATGTTTAAAAATAACAATCTCGCTTTAGCTGTCTTCTTAGCGGCTTCAGGCATGTCTTTATCTGGCTGCGGCGGTGGTGGCTCATCGAGCAATACCGATACCACGAATCCACCACCAACAACTTCTGAACCCACTTGGACGGCTGGTGTCTTTGAGCCATCAAGCGAATTTAAAGATCAATGCGCTGTACCGCGAACTGGCAATGATCCATATAACGATAATCAACCTTACCCAGATACAGCAGGCTCTGAGTTTACTGAGAAGATGTGGCTTCGTTCATGGAGTGACGAAACCTATCTTTGGTACGATGAAATAGAAGACAATGACCCAGATAACTTCAGCTCTGTCTCCGCTTATTTTGATCAATTAAAAACCTTCGAAAAAACAGACTCTGGTGCTTATAAAGATCAATTCCATTTCAGCAGGCCGACAGATGAGTATTTTCAAGAGGCTCAATCTGGGGTCGTTTCTGGCTATGGAATTAACTGGGCATTTATCAGTAATGTTCCGCCACGAGAGTTACGTGTAGCCTATTTAGAGAGTGACTCACCAGCTGCAAATGCAGGCTTACAACGCGGTGATACTATTTTAATGGTCGACGACGTCAGCATTGACACTAATACCCAACAAGGCGTAGATATTCTAAATGAAGCGCTATTTGGGCCGACAGCTGGCGACTCGCACAATTTTGTTGTACGCAGTAATGATGGCACCGAAAAATCGTTTACTCTAGTCGCAGGTAATATAACCCAAACACCTGTACAAAATGTCGATACTATTACCACAGGAGATGGCACTAAAGTTGGCTACATGCAGTTTAACAGCCATATAAGTATTGCTCAGCCTGAGCTGATAAGTGCTGTGAATAAGTTCAAAACCGACAATATCGACGAGCTTGTGATCGACCTTAGATACAATGGCGGTGGTTTATTAGCGCTTTCTTCACAACTTGCCTATATGATTGCAGGTCCAGCCAATACGAGTGACTATTTTTACTATCAAGTCATTGAAAATGACAAGCAGCCCGAGAGCGACCCATACCCGTTTATTGATATTGAAGTCGATTATTCTACTTTCGAGGGAACAGGTAACATTCTCCCTGACTTAAATTTATCGAAAGTCTATGTACTCAGCACTGATAATACGTGTTCAGCATCAGAAGCACTTATCAATGGCTTAAAAGGCATAGATACTGAAGTTGTTTTAATAGGTGGTAAAACCTGCGGTAAACCATATGGTTTTACCCCAACGCATAACTGTGCAACCACTTACTACACCATTCAGCTAACGGGTGTGAATTACAAAGGCTTTGGCGAATACTCTGACGGCTTAGTACCAACTCCTTCACCGCAATTCGATGCAGATGTAAAAGGCTGTGAACTCGATGACGACTTTAACCACCAGTTAGGTGATAGTGATGAAACACTTCTGAGTGCAGCGCTTTATCATATTGAGAATGATAGTTGCCCAGTGGTAACGCAAAGTGTCACAGCTAAGCAAGCGACAACCTCATCTTATGCTGCTGATGAAGCTGGTATTGCGCTAAAAGCTAATACTACACTTTACAAAAATAATATGGATTTAACCCGTCCGCTACCAGCTAAGGAAGGTGATAATGAATAAACCACTGTTATTAACCTGCACCTTACTGGCAAGCATAGCTGGCTGTAAAAGTACTCAAGCGGAGCAACCGCAAGATGCCACGCTTGTTCGGGTAAACCCGGGAGTGATTACTGATATACAGCAGGCTATTCAGTCTGCTAAGGGCGGTGCACTGGTCACCTTAGCCGATGATGTGTTTACTAAAAGCGCAGAGTTACTGATTGACCACGGCACCAACAAAGGGCCTGATGGCCTGCCAATTATGGGTGCCCATTCAATTCCCTCTGAGAAGTTTGTGTTGCAAAAGGCGGGCGAGCAATGCCTGCTTTACTACCCCAAAAAAGAGCTCCGTATTCCACTTCCTAATGTAGAGTGCGAAGTTAACTAACAAAAAGGCGCAGCTTCAGCTGCGCCTTTTACATCATAGGCTTTGATGAGGGCCAAACACCTCATAATGAATGCGTTCACTTGCAACCCCAATACCTAGTAGTTGCTCTTTTATCATTACCATAAATGCGATTGGGCCACACAGGTAAAAGTCACCTTTGCTTATTGGTAAGCTGTCAGCGATGTGGTTTACATCCATTAAGCCCGCAAAATCGCCCCTCTTGCCATCTTTAAACCAGGTAACACAATGTAATGAAGCGTGCGCTTGCTGTTGCTTAAATAAATACTCTTTAAAGGCAAACTGCGTCTCACTGTCGCAAGCATGCAGGTAATGAATTGGCTGATTAGGTTGATTACTTAATAGTGTTTCGAGCATCGCCATCATCGGGGTTTGACCAACTCCTGCTGAAATCAAAACAATAGGCGAGTCAATTTCGCGAAGCACAAAGTCGCCTGCAGGTGGGTAAATTTCTACCTCATCCCCCTCAGTTAAGCTGTGAAGGTAGTTAGATACCAAGCCTTCTTTTTTCACACTAATACGGTAATTACGACCATTACTTTGCTGCGATAAAGAGTATTGCCTAACTTGCGTTAAATCACTGTTTGCAGACGTTACTTTAATCCCTAAATATTGGCCCGGTAAATACGCCACTACAGGCTTTGTATCGACAGGCGTTAAGGTGAAACTACAAATTTGCGATGACTCCATACGTTTTTCTGTAATAGTGAAAGTACGAGTACCAAACCAACCTCCCGGTGCCTTTTTGGTTTTTTGATATAGCGACATCTCCTCATTAATACATACATCAGCTAATAATGAATAGGCTTCACGCCATGCATACTCAACCTCAGGGGTAAATTGTTCTGGCAATAACTCTTTTAAAGTCGCAATTAAGTGTCCACCTACAATAGGATAATGCTCTGGCAAAATATGGTAACTGGTGTGTTTATGATTAATGCGCGCAAGCGCACCTTTTAACACTGCCAAGTTATCAATATTTGCCGCGTAGGCAGCTAAGGCATTAAACAGCGCAAATTGCTGAGAGCCCGATTGCTGATGTGTCATATTAAAAATATTTTTAAGCTCAGGGTTGTAGCTAAACATACGATCATAAAAATACTCAGTCACTTGAGGGCCTGCTTGTGCAAGCAACGGCAAAGTACTTTTAACAATCTGGATCGTTTTTTCAGATAACATAGTTTTTCCTATTGGAGAGATTAACCGCGGCGACCATCAACACGACGATTCACTAAGATGGGCGCACAATGAAATAAAAATAAGCTAAAGCCAGCAACCCACAGCAACGCACTTAACTGCCATGCAAGGTGATGACCTAAATAAGCAGGAAGTAACGAACGTACAATGGCAGCTATCGTAATGAGTAAAAATGCCAAACTAATGTACGCAGGGGCTTGTAATGCACGCCCTGTGTGACCGTGAGAGACACGTACCATCATGGCGATAATCATCACACCTATGGTGCCAACAGTGATCAGATGAAGCGCATCTTTGAATAAGATAATAGGGCTGAAATAGCTCAGCGCGATAAGTATTAAACCAACCGATAAAGCCCAATAAGCCACATGTAATGACCATAGCAAAGGCACTTTTAGAATGCCTTTATGCCACCACAAAACACACCGGGCTGAATGTAAACAAGCAAGCCAAGCAAAAACCCAACCAGTGCTCATTGCGCTAAAAAATAGTTGACTCATAAAAAACCACGCAATGGCGAAAAATGAGCTAAATACGACTAAATTATCGAGCTTGGGGGTTCTAACTTGTTCACTTAGGTTAAGGCCGCGTGCGGTAAAAAATGGCACAACTCGCCCAGCCACAACACCAACTAGCAGTGTCATGATAAGTACAGCGGTATCAACAACTCCCAGTGCCAGCGACATTTTATTAAGTACAACTAAGCTCAAAAAAATCACATTGAGCGCACAGAGCAAAGATGCGATGACAACAAATAAGTAGTTATGGCTGCTTTTTGCCTGTATCAGCATGTCAGCTAGAATAATAATTCCAGCTAGCCACCAAACGAGTTGTAGCGCACTAACAAGATAAAGGTTTAGCTGCTCGAACCCTGCGATCTCAATAAAAAAACTAAGCCTTGCAGCAAGCCAAACCATGCTCAGCAAACAAAGCTTAATACCACTTACACTCGCCACACCTGTCCATGTTTGTGCGGCGGTGAGCAAAAAGCCCATGGCAACCACGCCTGCAAAGCCAAACAGCATTTCGTGAGCATGCCAAAGCGTTGCGGGCATTGTTAGATGCCACTGTGCATAACCCGCCAAGATTAAAAACCAGTAACTCATTGCAAACACAGCTAAGGCACCTGCCGCCAAGAAAAAAGGCCGAAATGCTAATGCCCATAACGGCCACTGGCTGAGTTGATAAAATTTGATCTTAGTTGGCATAGGTTCAGTTAAATTAATGACTTTCATTAGTGCTCTCAGCGTTTAATTTCCCTAGCTGTTGCACAGTTCGAGCCAAAAATAAAAGTCATTAAATATCAATGCATTAAATTTGGACACTTGATAAATAAGTCAAAATGACACACCATTAAAAACATCAATAAAACACATTCAGGTCAAATTGACATGAAGTTCAAAAAATCCCTTCTTGATGTTGCACTTGCACTTACCAAAGCAAGCGGTGTTGATCATAATTTCAGTTATCTGTTGAGTTGCATTAATGATTGGCTTGAATGTGATGCAGTTGCCTTATTATTGAAACAAGGCGATGTGTTAAAGCCCGTAGCCCTTCATGGGTTGTCAGACGATACGTTAGGAAGACGCTTTAAAATAGCGGAGCATCCGCGCTTATTTGAAATATGCCGTGGCAGTGAACCGCTAAAATTTGCCAAAGATTGTGGCCTACCCGACCCCTACGATGGTTTATTACAAAGCCAGCATGGAGACTTTCCTGTTCATGCCTGCATGGGTGTGCCGCTGCTGAGCAGCAAAGACAATAACGAACTATTGGGTGTTTTGACCTTTGATAGTTTAGATGAACATGCCTTTGACGCTTTAGCAATGAACGAGCTCAATCAACTAAAACAGCTAGCCGCAGGTTATGTTGAGCATGCCTTAACCTTGCAGCATTTTGTGCAGCACGCACAGCACAACCATCAAGTTGCGCAGCAGCTTAACCTTGAGGCACTAACACGAGAAGGTGTCGAAATTATTGGTAATAGCCAAGTAATGCAGACCCTTAAAAATGATATCCAGCTCGTAGCTGCCTCAGAATTTAGTGTATTAATACAAGGTGATACAGGCGTAGGTAAAGAACTCGTTGCGCGCAATATCCATTTAAACTCAAAACGCCGTGACATGCCGTTGATCCACTTAAACTGCGCATCGTTACCAGAGAACTTAGCCGAAAGTGAGTTTTTTGGTCACAGTAAAGGCGCATTTACTGGCGCACATACTGCGCGCCAGGGTAAGTTTCAACTCGCCGATGGTGGTACCCTGTTTTTAGATGAAATCGGCGAGCTTCCGCTTGCTATGCAAAGTAAGTTATTACGCGTATTACAAAGTGGTGAAGTACAAACCGTCGGGGAAGATCAAAGCCGTTATGTTGATGTCAGAGTGATTGCAGCAACCAACCGCGATTTAAAACAAGAAGTCGCTGCGGGGCGCTTTCGTGCAGACCTTTATCACCGCTTAAGCGTTTACCCATTATATGTTGCACCACTAAAAGAGCGCGATAACGATGTTATTTTATTGGCAGGCTTTTTTATTGAGCAAACATCTAAAAAATTGGCAATTAAACAACTTAAGCTTAGTAGCGATACACAGTTACTACTGCGTCAATATGATTGGCCAGGCAATGTGAGAGAGCTTGAACATGTGATCAGTCGCGCCGCACTCAAAGCCAAACAACAGCAATGGCAACAAAGCATTGTCACAATCGAGCCTGAGCATTGTGATATTGCTAAAACCGCCGTTGCCGCACCAAGCCCTGTTGCAGTTAACGAACAAAAAGCCACTCGCTTATCGCTGAAAGAGGCAACTGACGCTTTTAGTTATCAATTGATTATGCAACAGCTTGAACTACATAACCTAAACTGGGCTGCCACAGCACGTAGCTTAAGTGTTGATAGAGCCAACCTTGTGCGCCTAGCCAAACGGCTAGGCATTAGCGTTAAAAAGTCTGTTTAAGCTTTTAAATCTTTAAAATAGGCTTTTAAAAGCTGACTAAATGCTTGGACTTTGGCTGTGCGATGCACCAAGTGATGCGTTACCAGCCAAAGATCCGTTGGCCAGTTTAGCTCTTTAGGAAGCACTGGCAGCAGATCAGGGTATTGGCTTGCCACTTCATGCTGTAAACCACCAATTCCTAAGCCTCTCACAATCGCCCGTGTAGCTTCTGATGTTTCAGACACCCGTAACTTAATTTGCGAAGGTTCAATATGCTGATCAACCCATGCAAAATAAGGCACTTTACCGTTATACCCAGCCACCCCAGAAACAAAACTATGTTGTTGCAACTGCTCAATATTCTTTGGCATGCCATACTTTTCAATATAACTTTTAGAGGCATAAAACCCTGACGAAAGTTCAGCTAAATGCTGGGCAATATAGTCGCCTTCATCAGGCCGAGGACCCGCTCGCACAGCAATATGCGCCTGACCGTGATCAAGGCGTAAACGGTTTTGATCAAGAATAACTTCGAGTTGCACTTGCGGGTGCAGACTTTGAAACTGCTCACAGACATCACTAAGCACATCAATAAAACCACTAACCGTAGTTAATAATAAACTGCCTCGCAGTTGGCTATCAGCGGCAATAATATCGTTGTGAAGTTTTTCAAGTTCAGCGTTAATCGATTTTGCAGTCGCAAACAACTTAGCGCCGATTTCTGTCACTGTATAGCCACGGGCATGGCGGTGGAATAACCGCGCATCAAGGTTATCTTCTAAATTATTGATTCTTCTAAGCACTGTGCTGTGGTGAACACCTAACGATTCGGCAGCAGCGGTTAACGTGCCGAGCCTTGCCACCTCATAAGCGACTTTTACATCTTGCCAATCATCAAATTGAATCGCCATAACGGCTCCTTGTGTGCATATACGCACATAAGTTTTGCGTTTATTTGGCTTTTCTGCAAGCTGTTTTTTGCTACAGTGAGTATATCAACAGCGAGCATATCAATAGTGAAGCTTAAAAAAGGAAGCCATCATGACAGCACCAAAAATTATTGCCCTAGCAGGCAGCCTACGTAAAGACAGCTTTAATCAAAAACTGATTAATGAAGCTGCACGCTTCGCCCTCGAAAGTGGTGCTGAAGTAGAAGTGATTAAATTAAGCGATTTAGACTTACCTTTATTTGATGAAGATATTGAAGCGCAAGGTACACCTGCTGGCGCACAATTATTAAAAGATAAGCTTCGCTCAGCTGATGGCATTTTATTAGCAAGCCCAGAATATAATGGCTCAATTACAGCGCCACTTAAAAACGCAATCGATTGGGCATCTCGTACAGAGCAAGGCGCAGTGCCTGCATTTCGAAATAAAGTCACAGCACTTTATGCATCGTCACCGGGTGGTTTAGGTGGCTTACGTGGTTTAAATCACGTACGTGATATTTTATCGGGTATTGGTAGTTTAGTGCTTGCAGATCAACTTGCAGTGCCTGCTATCCACACCAAATTAGATGAACAAGGCCGCATCAGCGATGCTGATACAGCCGAGCAAGTTGCCAATCTTGCCCAACAACTTGTTAGCGTAGCAAGCAAATTAAATAACTAAGCCTGATTTAATAGCCTTAGCTTAGTTTTGTCGCTGCTAGCTTAGCAGCGATAAAGTCTTCATGAGTTACATACAGTAAGCTTGCGACGCGGCGAATAACCATTTCTTCATGCTTATCTAAATTGCCATCTGCGTAGGCTAAACGCCACAACAGCTCGATGATATCAATACGCTGCTCGGCGCTGCACTGGGCATTAATTTGCTTTGAAAACTGAAAATAATCTATTGCATCATCTAGGCTTTGCGATGCACTTGCAACTAACTCTTGAACCTCTTCCTCGTTAAGCGAAAAATACTTCTTTAAGGTCTCATTCAGGGTCTGTTGCTCATCATCTTGTAACTCATTATCTGCACGCATAACCTCAATTAATAACGCAGCAACGGCGGTTTTTAGGTCATGCTCAGTAATGCTAGATTGGGTATCATTCAGCGCTGAAAACAGCTGTTTTATTTTATTGAGCATCACATTTTCCCTTTTTGGGTGTTAGACTACATGTAAGACGTAACGTTACCTTAGTTTGACTATGGATGCTAACTCAGGTTCAACATCTCAATGAAGCAAGGTATTAATCACATGGAGTTAAGTGTTTATGAGTGAAGTGAGAAGTACACAAGCACTATTAATCAGCGCCGTTTTAATGTTAGCGGGGTGCAGTAATGCGCAGGCAGCAAAAGGCGAAACCGAAAAGCTCTATGACTTCGACGAAAAAGTCCATTACCACCAAACTAAATTGGCCGACGGCCGCTATCACCTCGAAATTCAGTCTGACGACTACAAGCACTTTCGCAATCAAAGCGTATTCTTACTGCGCCATGCAAGTCGCTTATGTAGAGACAAACCATTTATGCTAAGAGTGACTGATGGGGTGCAGGAGTATGAACGTTTTCCAACTAAACCACGCGCCTATCAGCCACCTTTAACGGTTGTTTTACAGTGTGAAGACGAAGCTAAATAGCACTAGTCTTCATATCCCCACGGCGCGCTTGGCGGCGTGATAGGTTTAGTTAAGTCAAAATCAACACGAAATTCACGCCCTTCACGCACTAAGCGATACGTAAATTGCTTAGGGTAAATATACATTTGCCACGTGTTACCCATTGATTGCGGAATACCTTGGCTCAAAAACAACTCTTTTGAATACTGATCAGCCGGGAACGACTGCGCGTTAGCAAAACCCGCATCAAGAGTATGGCCACCATACATGGTTGATTTATCATCGCTGCCATCTTTATGACGATGGTCATGCTTTAAACTCAAACCACTGCCCGTTTTTGTGATGATCCAAGTACGAGATGCATCATCCCCCACATGAAATGGCACTTGTAACTCACGCTCGTTACAACGACGTACATGCATTACTAACTTTTTGCCCGCAAATGAGCTCGGGCCAGCAGCGTTATCAACGCTCACTTTACCTTCGTAAGCTTTACCGCAATGGGCAGCAATATTATCAAAAAAGCCATCATGGCTTGGAATTGACACTAATGGTGCAGGTCGTGCAGCCGCTACTGATGATGCTGCCACGAGCATCGATGCTACTAAGTATTTCATGGTGTGTTCCCTAAATAAAATTTCAGCCTAGGCTAATGGTTAAAAGGCCATAAAGAAAACAATTACGATAAGCTGCTAGGCAGCGAGTGGTCATCCTGTTTTTACAACTAATATGTTGTCATTTTCAGCGCGATCTTTCATTAACTTGAGAAGTGCTCGGTGAAAATCCTGAAAGATCACTTCCCCCCAGACTCGTGAATAAATGCCAAAGTTAGTGTTATCAAGTACCGTCGTTTTAAGGCTTAACAGCGTTTGATTATTACCACTTGTAACTAACTCATAACCGCCATGTAGCGGCGAAAAATATTCACCACCTAATTTCACATGCTGATCAAGTGCATGATCAGGAATTAACTCAGGGTCAATCTCAAAGTTATATAGCATTTTCTCATTCGGCAGCCACTCGGTTATTACCTCTTTAAATACAACATTTTTCTGCCACTGGCTGGTTCTAATTGCACCTACCCCATCACCACTCATATCAGCTTGAATTGGCCTAGGAATACCAATTAATTGCGAAAATGAACTTGGATATTCGCCCTCATGAATTTGGCTAACATTAGCTAATTGTTGCCACACAACATCAACAGGCGCATTGATAACAATTGTATTTTTAACTTCGTAAGTTTTCGATAAGTGTAAAAAGTTGAGCTCTAAAGGAGAAAGGATCAACGGCAACAAAGCTACCGACATCACCGCTTTGTTGCTTTTCTTTTCCCAAAGGCGATGACATAGCCCTGCTAACATACCGCCAATACTAGCAAAAAACATAAATGCAGGGAGGGCCATTGCAACGCAGATACTTCCTTCTAAAAGAGTTACTACGCTGACAAATAAGAACACAAAAATAGGCTGCCAAGCGACTACCGCCATTCTTCCATATGTCATCGGCGACAGTTGATTATATTCAAAATGTACCCGTATAAACCCAATAACCACAGGCACTAAAAACATAAACGAAATAGTAACAAGGCTACCGAAATTAAACGTTTCGCTAACTTCAAGAAAGATGCGCATGCTGATTCCATAAAGCACACCCATCAAGATGCCGATAGATTTAGGAGAAAGAGGCCACATAGTTATTTGTTGTTTTCGTTATTTTACCAACCAAATTAGCAACTTTCTTTTTTAGAAACAAATAAAAACGCGGCCTTGGCCGCGTTTAGGTTCACATGGAAAAACAGGTTATTGCCAAGGGCGTTCTGCTGCAAGTTGCTGCTCAAAGGCATCAATTTGGCTGTTAAGTGTTTCAGTCACACCGATAAAATCTAAGCCACTTAATAAACGCTCTTTAATATCATGGCGAATATCAAAGTGAATAGTGTCAAACTTATCGCTACGAAGTTGTTGGTTTTCTAAATCAACTTCGATATGAATATCATCATGCTGCTCACTCAGCACAAATAATTGCTCAAGTGTTTCTGCAGGTAATGCGATAGCAAGCATTTGGTTATTGCCGCAGTTATTAAAGAAAATATCGGCAAAGCTTTCCGCTAAGATCACTTCAAAACCATATTGCTTTAATGCCCATGGCGCGTGCTCACGCGATGAACCACAACCAAAATTGTCGCGAGTTAAAAGAATTTGCGCACCTTGGTAACAAGGGCGGTTCAAAATAAACTCAGGGTTTGGCTCGCCGTTATCTAAATAACGCCAATCGTAAAAAAGCGCCGCATCAAAACCATCACGGCTTGTCGACGTTAAAAACTGCTTTGGAATAATTTGGTCAGTATCAACATTGTTTTTATCTAACGGGGCCATTAAGCCACTAAAAAATACGCTCATTAGGCTTCTCCTCTGATATCAACAAAACGACCATGAATTGCCGCTGCCGCTGCCATTGCTGGGCTCACTAAGTGAGTGCGGCCACCGCGACCTTGGCGACCTTCAAAGTTACGATTAGAGGTCGACGCACAGCGTTTACCGGCTTCTAATCTATCGTCGTTCATTGCTAAGCACATTGAACAACCTGGCTCTCGCCATTCAAAGCCAGCTGCTTTGAAGATATCTGCAAGGCCTTCGTCTTCGGCTTGTTTTTTTACAAGGCCAGAACCAGGAACAATCAGCGCTTCAACACCCGCTGCAACTTGCTTACCTTCTACAATTTGCGCGGCAGCACGTAAATCTTCAATTCGGCTATTTGTACATGAGCCAATAAACACGGTATCAACAGTTGCTGAAGACAATTTATCGCCTGCTGTTAAGCCCATATATTTTAGTGCGCTACGGATTGCATCAGCTTTGATTAGATCTGGTTCTTGCTCAGGATCAGGAATGAATTCATCTACGCCAATCACTTGCTCAGGGCTGGTACCCCAAGTAATTTGCGGTTGAATATCAGCAGCCTCTAATTCAACAACATGATCAAACTCTGCGCCTTCATCAGTTTTTAGTGTTTGCCAATAGGCAACGGCACTATCAAAGTCAGCACCTTGTGGTGCAAATGGGCGACCTTTTAAATAATCATAAGTTGTTTGATCTGGTGCGATTAACCCCGCTTTTGCACCCATTTCAATACTCATATTACAAAGCGTCATGCGCGCTTCCATAGACAGCGCTTCGATTCCTTCGCCACAAAATTCAGCAACATAGCCAGTACCACCCGCAGTGCCTAATTTACCAATCACCGCCATGATTAAATCTTTGGCAGTAACAGTTGGGCGAAGGCGACCATTTATTTGAATTTTTAATGACTTGGCTTTTTTCTGCTGCAGTGTTTGAGTGGCTAGAACATGCTCAACTTCTGAAGTACCGATACCGTGCGCTAGTGCTCCAAATGCACCGTGGGTAGAGGTATGGCTGTCACCACACACTATGGTTGTGCCCGGTAAGGTAATACCTTGCTCAGGCCCCATTACATGCACAATACCTTGATTAATCGAATTTAAATCATAAAGTTGAATACCAAACTCTTTACAGTTTGCATCCAGTGCCATTAATTGATTTTTCGACACTTCACTCGCAGCATCTAATGAGCGACTTTTTGTTGAAACGTTATGGTCCATGGTCGCAAAGGTTTTTTCTGGGCAACGTACTTTACGGTTTTTCTCACGCAAACCCGCAAAGGCTTGCGGCGATGTAACTTCATGAACGAGGTGACGGTCGATATAAAGTAAATCGGTTTGATCATTTATGCTGGCGACTACATGAGCTTGCCAAATTTTATCGTATAAGGTTTGGGCCACTTGCTATTCCCTCATTTTAGTTACGCTGAGTGACGAGCTCAGCGCAAACAATTTTTAATTAAATACGTGCCACAATTGCCGCAGCAACATCACTGGTGGTGTATCCTGCATTTGGGTAGATATCTGGCGTACCAACACCAGCTTCAACCGCTTCTGCTACCGCTTTTTCAATCGTACGAGCCGCTTCATCTTGCCCTAGTGAGTAACGCAACATAAGCGCAGCACTTAAAATTTGTGCGATTGGGTTTGCAACCCCTTTACCAGCGATATCAGGTGCTGAGCCACCAGCTGGCTCATACAAACCAAAGCCAGACTGATTTAAACTCGCTGATGGTAATAAGCCCATAGAGCCGGTGATCATCGCGCACTCATCAGACAAAATGTCGCCAAATAAGTTATCGCAAAGTAATACATCAAACTGGCTTGGCTGTTTTACTAACTGCATTGCCGCGTTATCAACATAAATGTAGTCAAGGCTTACTTCTGGGTAATCTTTGCTTACTTCAGAGACCACTTCACGCCAAAGTACGCTGGTCGCTAACACATTCGCTTTATCAACCGAGGTAACATGATTACTACGCAGCTTAGCGGCTTCAAAGGCAAAGCGTGCGATGCGCTCAATTTCTTTACGTGAGTATGTTTGGGTATCGAAAGCAGCTTCTTGTTCCCCTTCGCCACTGCGGCCTTTTTCACCGAAATAAATACCGCCTGTTAGCTCGCGAACACATAAGATATCAAAGCCTTGTGCACTGATATCTGCACGAAGCGGTGACGCAGCGCTTAGTGCTGGTAATAATTGTGCTGGGCGTAAATTACAGAACAAACCAAAATGCTTACGCAGCGGCAACAGTGAAGCTCGCTCTGGTTGCTCATTCGGTGGTAAGTTTTCCCACTTAGGGCCGCCTACCGAGCCAAATAAAATCGCATCGGCATTTTCACAAGCACTCAATGTACTTTGCGGTAGCGCCTGACCAAACTCATCAATGGCAGCACCACCAATTGCGTGATGATGACGAGTCAAAGTAAAACCAAATTTTTCGCTTACAGCATCCAAGACGGTTTCTGCTGCTGCCATAACTTCTGGACCAATCCCGTCGCCTGCTAATACTGCGATACTGTAATTCGATTGACTCATCCTGCTTTCCTCTGTTGTTTTAAATCAGACACTTTTTGTGCACGATAAATTAAGTTATAAACGCGGATCATGGCGCGTACCGACGCTTCAACCACATCCGCTGCAATGCCCGCACCGTGATAAGGGCGACCATCATATTTAGCTATAATATTCACTTGCCCTAGTGAGCTGGCACCTTGGCCTGTTGCTTCTAGGTTATATTCAATCATCTCAACCGACATACCCGTTAAGCGCTCAATTGCTAAGAATGATGCTTCTACAGGACCATTACCTGTTGCTGCCTCTTGCTTAGACTCACCATCAATTGTCATGCCGATTGTTGAGCTCGCCACCGATTGTGAGTTAGACGTAGAGTTCACAAACTCAAGCTGGTACTTTTCGTCTTTATCTTTGATTTGATTAAAGTAAATCATCGCTTCTAAGTCATAGTCATACACAGTGCCTTTTTGGTCTGCTAATGCTAAGAAGCTGCTGTATAAGCTATCCATATCGTAATCAGATTTTTGATAGCCTAACTCTTCTAAACGATGTTCAATAACATGACGACCTGAACGCGAAGTCATGTTTAATTGGTTATTTGGTACACCAACACTTTCTGGCGACATAATTTCGTAAGTGTTTTGTGCTTTTAATACGCCGTCTTGGTGGATCCCTGAGCTGTGTGCAAAGGCATTTTCACCAACAATTGCTTTGTTTGGTTGCACTGGCATATTACAAATTTTCGCTATTTGGCGCGAAGCACGGTAAATCTCTTCACTGCGAATATCGGTATGCACTTTTAAGTGGTCTTCACGCATCTTCATGATCATCGCGACTTCTTCAAGCGAGCAGTTACCTGCACGCTCACCAATACCATTTATTGTACATTCGATTTGGCGAGCACCGGCTTGTACTGCAGCGATTGAGTTAGCAACCGCTAAACCTAAATCGTTATGGCAATGCACGCTTAAACGCGCCTTGTCGATATTTGGCACATTGTTCATTAAGTGGTGGATCATCGCAGCGTATTCGTCTGGCGTTACATAGCCTACGGTGTCAGGTAAGTTGATAGTTGATGCACCCGCATCAATAGCACTTTCAACGATACGGCATAAATCCCAATGCGGTGTACGACCTGCATCTTCACACGAAAACTCAACGTCATCCGTGTAGTTACGCGCAAGTTTAATCGACTTAACAGCCATTGCCGTTGCATCGTCTAAGCTCATACGTAATTTGTGCTCAAGGTGTAATGGACTGGTTGCAATAAATGTATGAATACGGCCCTGCTCTGCTGGGCGAAGTGCTTCACCACATGCTTCAATATCTTTTGCTACAGCACGTGCTAAGCCACAAATAATCGGCCCTTTCACTTCAGTCGCAATGCGCTGTACAGAGCGAAAATCTGCCGGGCTAGATACCGGAAAACCCACTTCCATTACATCCACATTTAAGCGGCTAATGGTATGCGCAAGTTGAATTTTGTCGTCTTCGGTTAGGCTTGCTTTTAATGCTTGCTCACCATCACGTAACGTTGTGTCAAAAATCCAAACCTTATCTTTCATAAACTGTCCTCGTTCCCAATGACCCATTAGCGAGATAAAAAAAACCCCGCGGTTGCGGGGTTTTTTAATGTTCTACAAATGCAAATACACTAAGCCCCGCTCACTGATTTAAGCAGTAAGAGGTTTAGTTTTAATGTAATTGAATGTGTAATTTGCATCTTAATTTACTAAATGTGTGTTCAGTGGCTGTATTTTTAACATTCAAAAAACTTGCTTGCAAGCATAATTTTTCCACAAAAGCGATTTTTAAATCGCCTTAATGAAATTAAAAATCCACAAAAATACATTTTTAAGGTTAATTAACCCTCATTGAGTGTGTTGAACGTTTAAAGTTTCGGAAGGTAAAGCCTCTATTGCTTAGATTAACTTTTGCGATTGATTACTATCACGCACGTATAAAGTGGCACCGCGAGCAATATAACGTAATTGCCAGATTAAACGTTCAACCAGCTCTTCGCGTTGTGTCCCTTCAATATCGAGGGCTTCGGCACCGGCATTAAATACTAAAGTCACCATGGCTTCGGCTTGAATGTATGCATGAGTTGGGTCGCATGGTGTTTCGCTTTCAAGGTAATGCGCAAGCTCTAAAATGAAATGTTTAATTTCACGAGCAACCGCGGCACGAAATGCTTTTGAAGTTCCTGAGCGCTCACGCAATAACAATCTAAATTGGTTGCTCGAGTTATCGATAAACTCCATAAAGGTAACGATTGATGTCGTGATCACACTACCACCACTCTCAATACGGCGACGCGCTTGGCGCATAAGCTGGCGAAGTGTTAAACCAGCTTCATCAACCATGGTCAAACCGAGCTCATTCATGTCTTTAAAGTGGCGATAAAAAGAGGTGGGTGCAATCCCTGCTTCACGGGCAACTTCACGTAAGCTTAAATTAGAAAAACTATGATCGGCACTCAATTGATTGAATGCGGCCTCGATTAGTGCTTGTCGTGTTTTTTGTTTCTGTTGCGCTCTAACACCCGACATGGAAACTCCCAGCGTGAACTTTTAATGATTTTTCGGTTAATGAGCTAGTCTAATACTTGACGCGGAGAGAATGAAACACTATTTTAGCGTACAACTGTACGCCGAGATTTATTCAGATGAAAAAACCACCGATTATTTGGACCAATGTGCTATTTTTTAGCCTTACATTTTTGGCCGCGATCACCCTTGTTCCTTGGTATGGCTTTAGCTACGGATACACCAGTACACAGTGGATAGCCTTTGTTGGCTGTATGTTCTACGCCGGACTTTCTATTACTGCAGGTTATCACCGTTTATGGGCACACAAAGCCTATGATGTGCATCCTGTTATTGAAGTGATTTTTGCCTTAGGTGGTGCTTTTGCATTACAAAATAGCGCCTTGCACTGGAGTAGCGATCACCGTATTCACCATGGTCAAGTTGATGATCCAATCAAAGACCCTTACGCCGCTACTAATGGCTTTTGGTATAGCCACATCGGTTGGATGCTGCGCGATTATCAAGGCGAGCAATACGGTAACTACAGTAACTGTCGTGACTTACAAAAAAACAAAGTCGTTATGTGGCAACACCGTCACTATATGAAGTTAGTCGTCGCGACTAATTTTGGTATTCCTTTACTACTTGGTTTAATGCTTGGCGATGTATGGGGCATGTTATTACTGGTTGGTTTACTACGCTTAGTATTGAGCCAACATTTTACCTTTTTTATCAACTCGCTGGCGCATATTTGGGGTTCACGTCCGTACACAGAAAAAAACACCGCCCGTGATAATGGCTTTTTAGCGCTATTCACATACGGTGAAGGCTATCATAACTTCCATCACATTTTTGCTAGCGACTATCGCAATGGCATTAAGTGGTATCACTATGATCCAACTAAGTGGATAATCCGCTCTCTAGCTGCAATCGGTCTTGCTTCAAAATTAAAGCGCACACCGATTGAGCGAATCGAAAAAGCCAAAGCAGAAACCTTGATGAATAAGACTCAAGGTCGCCTTGCAAAATTGCCTTTAGCGCAAGATAAGCTTACATTATTACAATCTGAGTACGATTTACTGCTGAAAAAACTGCAACACTTCTGTGCCTTGCAAAAACGCGTGTTAGAAATCAAACGTAATAAAATGATGAAACAGTGTGAAAAATCAGCATTAATGACACAATATCACGAGCTTGAAGCCGCTTGGGAAAACCAAAAGCAGGCTTGGCTTGCACTAAATGCGAGGTTGTTAAAAGCCTCTTTTAGTTAACATAGGAGCGGCTGTGGCCAAACAACAAGTAAAGCAAAAAGATACTCCATCTTATCAATATGATGCGATCATCATAGGTACAGGTCCTGGCGGTGAAGGTACCGCCATGAACCTATCTAAAAGTAACAAAAAAGTCGCTGTTATTGAGCGTCAAGAAGCAGTAGGTGGCGGTTGTGTGCACTGGGGTACTATCCCGTCAAAAGCATTACGTCACTCTGTAAGTCGTTATATTGAATATAAAGCAAACCCGCTATTTAATATTAGTGAGCGCCCTAACCGCTTAACTTTCCCAGATATTTTGCGTCACGCAAGTAACGTCATTTCAAAGCAATCTAATTTACGCAGCAGCTTTTATGAACGTAACCGCATTCATATGTATCAAGGTGATGCTGAGTTTATTGATAAACACACTATCAAAGTGACACACCTAGACGGTTCGTTTGAAACTCTTACTGCACAAACAATCGTTATTGCTACTGGCTCGCGCCCTTACCGTCCACCGGGTGTAGACTTTAAACATCCACGTATTTACGACAGCGATACCATTTTAGGCCTTGAAGATGACCCTCATCGTGTGCTGATTTATGGTGCAGGTGTAATTGGTTGTGAGTATGCCTCTATTTTTAAAGGTTTAGGCGCCAAGGTTGACCTAGTGAATACCCGTGACCGCCTACTTGCCTTTATGGATGCAGAAATTTCAGATGCTCTAAGCTATCACTTTTGGAATAGCGGTATTGTTATTCGCCATAATGAAGAGTTTGATCGTGTAGAAACCCGTGATGACTGTGTGGTAATGCACTTAAAATCAGGTAAGCGCGTAAAAGCTGACTGTATTTTATTTGCCAATGGTCGTACTGGTAACACAGACACATTAAACCTTGAAGCTGTAGGCCTAAAAGCAGATGGTCGTGGCCAGCTTAGAGTGAATGAAACATACCAAACAGAAGTCGACAACATTTATGCTGTAGGCGATGTTATTGGTTACCCAAGCCTTGCAAGTGCGGCATTTGACCAAGGCCGTATTGCAGCCGATGCGATTGCAAGTGGTAACTGTGATGAAAAGCTGATCATTGATATTCCAGCAGGTATTTATACGATCCCTGAAATGAGCTCAGTGGGTAAAACAGAGCAAGAGTTAACAGCTGCAAAAGTCCCTTACGAGGTAGGCCGTGCTCAATTTAAACATTTAGCGCGTGCACAAATTGCTGGCACCGAGGTGGGTAGCTTAAAGATTTTATTCCACGTTGATACCAAAGAAGTACTGGGTGTGCACTGCTTCGGTGAGCGTGCCTCTGAAATCGTTCACATCGGTCAAGCTATTATGGAACAAAAGAACGGCGGTAATAACATTGATTACTTTGTAAATACCACGTTCAACTACCCGACCATGGCAGAAGCCTATCGCGTAGCTGCATTAAATGGTTTAAACCGTTTGTTTAAGTAGCGAAGTAAATTACAACAAAAAGCCCGCTTAATGCGGGCTTTTTTACGATTAGCTTTTGCTTATTTGTGGTATTTACCACTGAATTCATGAACGGCGTTGATAAATACACCTGCATTTTCTGGGTCTACATCTGGTGTAATACCGTGACCTAGGTTAAATACATGGCCAGAACCTGTACCAAAGTCTTCTAGGATAGTGGCAACTTCTTGGCGAATGCGCTCAGGCGTACCATGTAACATTGCTGGGTCCATGTTGCCTTGCAGCGCTACTTTATCGCCAACACGACGTTTTGCATCACCGATGTTAATAGTCCAGTCTAGACCTACTGCATCACAGCCAGTTGCTGCAATTGCTTCAATCCACTGACCACCATTTTTAGTAAATAACGTCACTGGTACTTTGCGGCCATCATGTTCGCGAATTAAGCCATCAACAATCTTGTGCATGTATTGTAATGAAAACTCATTGTAGTCACGTGGGCTTAATACACCGCCCCATGAGTCAAATACCATTAACGATTGCGCGCCCGCTTTAACTTGCGCGTTTAAATAGTCGATTACTGAGTCAGCTAATTTATCAAGTAATAGGTGCAGTGTTTGTGGCTCTGCGAAGGCCATTTTCTTGATTTTACCGAATGTTTTGCTGCTACCACCTTCAACCATGTAAGTAGCAAGTGTCCAAGGTGAACCAGAGAAACCAATTAGCGGTACTTCACCTTTTAATTCGCGACGAATCGTACTTACAGCATTCATCACATAACCAAGCTCATCAGTTGGATCGATATTTGGGATTTTTTTAACATCTGCTAATGAAGAAATCGGACGTTCAAATTTCGGACCTTCACCTGTTTCGAAGTAAAGACCTAAGCCCATAGCATCAGGAATAGTTAAAATATCACTGAATAGAATTGCAGCATCAAGCGGATAACGACGTAATGGCTGTAACGTTACTTCACAAGCAAGTTCAGCGTTTTTACATAAACTCATAAAGTCGCCTGCTTGGGCACGTGTAGCACGGTATTCAGGTAAATAGCGGCCAGCTTGGCGCATCATCCATACCGGTGTGACATCAACAGGTTGCTTTTGTAGTGCACGTAAATAACGATCGTTTTTTAATTCGCTCATGCGTATAGAATCCTAGAACTGAATGAAATTGAGCAGATTGTATCACCATATTGCGCGTCTCACTATGGATAGATAATCAAGGCTAGATATAGATCATGTTTTTTAAGCCAGCCTAAGCATAATGTGCGTTTTTTGAGCGAAAATAAAATAAATTTAAAACTTTTCATTAATAAATTTGCAACATACAAAAAAGCTTGGTATAACTTACCCCGCGTTAACAAAAACAATAATAAAAATCTTATAACAATAAGAACAACAATCTTCCCATAATAATAAGAACGCTTGTTTTAACAAGTCTAAGAAAAAGAATTAAACCACCAATTTTGGTGGTTTTTTCTTTTCTAAATCAGCAAATTACAACTCATCCGCTTAGATAAAAATTGCAAAATTAATACTAGTAGTTTTGAATCAATTCCCATACACTGCAATGAGAGCAAAAAAAGTCCACTCTTAAAATGAGGTTATTTTTTGGCCTACTCAGCGCTAAAAAGTATGTCTTTAGAATGACTTTTACAATCTGTTGCAATTAGACACTAAGAATTTAGTTGATCTTTGTGTCATATTTCCTTTTTATATATACAAAGGAAAACCTACTCAGCGAGGAGATGAAATATGCTGACGCGTTTGGAAAAAGCTCAACAAAAGTGGGGTGGTAGTCACTCTGTAATCGACAAATGGCTCACAGAACGTCAAGAGCTGCTTGTGTTGTTCTGCCGTATTGCAGGCTTTTCACCGTACGAAAAGAAAGATCATGCCCTTCCTGATCAGCTGCAAATTCAAAACTTTTGCCAAATTCTGATGGATTACCTTTCTGCTGGCCATTTCGAAATTTACGACGACATTGCCAAAGCGTGTGAAGAAAAAGGTCCTGAGAGCCAAAAGCTGGCGAATACCTTATACCCGCGCATTTCTGAAACCACAGATGTAGCACTCGACTTTAACGACAAATACGCAGAAGTTGACAAAGATGACTTGCTTGATGAGTTTGATAAAGACCTATCAATCTTAGGCGAAGCACTTGAACTGCGCTTTGAGCTAGAAGATGAGTTAATCGACAACTTATATTCTAATCACACCAGCTAACAGCTTAGTTGCACAGCAGAGAAACACTCTCTGCTGAAGTGTTTTCGCCTTGCCAAAAAGAATCATCTATTCCATTTCGTAACAAATATTTGAAATACTTTCTTCAATGCGATACTCATACTATAAAAACATGAGGCTCGCTATGAATAAACGGTCATTTTTAAAGTCACTTTCAATTCTTGCCGCCGGCGCAAGTCTGACATCAGCTCCTTTAATGGCGGCACAGAATGCTAGTACCCAAACATTAATCAAGCCAAAAGCTCTTCCTAAAGGCGGCACAATTGGGATATGTAGCCCTTCAGCTGCCACTGCTGCGCACGCTGATATTTTATTAGCACAAGGCGTTATAGAAGCACTGGGTTACAAGGCTAAGCTTGCACCAAACATTTTAGCAAGACGTGGGCATTTAGCTGGCACTGATGCAATGCGAGCCGGCGACTTAAATAGTTTATTCAGCGACAAAGAGGTTGATGCCATTTTGTGTTTACGTGGCGGTTCAGGCGCTGCCCGTATTTTACCTTTGCTCGACTACGCAATGATCCGTAACAACCCAAAACCTCTAATGGGCTATTCAGATATTACCGCTCTTCACAATGCATTACTGTCTCAAGCTGGGTTAATCAGCTTTCATGGCCCAAATGCATCGAGTGACTGGAACCCGTTTCATGTTGCGCAATTTAAGAGCATGTTCGAAGCGCGTAAGCTAATGCATTTTCAAAACTTACCAAAAGCCGATGATGAGCTTGTTAACACTCAGTACCTGACCCAAACGATTACACCAGGTAAAGCCTCTGGACGATTAATCGGTGGCAACTTAACAGTACTGACAGCCCTCGCAGGCTCGAATTATTTACCTGACTTTAATGGCGCAATTTTATTTTTAGAAGATATCGACGAAGCACCGTATAGAATTGACAGGATGATGAGCACACTAAAACTTATGGGCGCACTGGATAAAATTGCAGGCTTTGTATTTGGTGATTGTAATGACTGTAAGCCTGGCCGAGGTTATGGCTCTTTAACCCTTGACGATATTTTTGCAGATTATATAAAACCGCTGGGAATTCCTGCTTATCGTGGGGCCATGATTGGCCATATTAAGCGCCAATTTATCCTGCCTGTTGGCACCGTGGTTGAGCTTGATGCAGATAGTGGCACATTAAAAATGAAAGAAGCGGCATTTAGTTAATAAAAATTTGCGCATAAAAAAAGGGCTAAAAAGCCCTTTTTATTGAGTTAAATATTACTCAGCTGGTACAGCTTTGTCATCGCTTTGGATTTCAAGTAATTCTACTTCGAAAACAAGCGTTGAGTTTGCAGGGATCTTACCAAGATCACGCTCACCGTATGCAAGTTCAGATGGAATAGTGAACTTGTACTTAGAGCCAACTGGCATTAATTGTAAACCTTCAGTCCAACCTGGGATCACACGATTAAGTGGGAAAGTAGTTGGCTCATTACGTGAGTAAGAGCTATCGAACTCAGTACCGTCTAATAAAGTGCCTTTGTAGTGAACTTTAACAACGTCAGTTGCTACTGGCTTTTCGCCTTCACCTTCAGTGATCACTTCGTACTGTAGGCCAGATTCAGTTACTGTAACGCCTTCTTTCTTCGCGTTTTCAGCTAGGTATTTTTCGCCTTCAGCTTTGCTCTTTTCAGATTCTACTTTCGCTTTTTCTTGTTGTTTAGTGCGAATGCTTTGATCAAGTGCAGTTAACACTTCACGAATTTTTTCGTCATCAAGTTTAGCGTTACCCGCTAGTGCGTCTTCAAAACCACGCTTAAGAAGTGCTTCGTCTAGTTCAACACCTAGCGCTTTTTTATCAGCAAGGTCTTGGTTTAAGAAATTACCAACAGATGCACCAATACCGTATGCTTGTTGTTGAGCTTCAGTCTCTAGTTTAACTTCAGCTTGCTGTTCTTTTTTTGCTTCCTGATTACAAGCTGTAAGCGCTAAAACTGACGCTGCAATCAATGACAATTTAATCGTCTTTCTCATTTTATATCTCCGACACACTTTGCAGTTGTCAATTATTGTATTATTACTAGTTAAAGATTAACGACCTACATGGTAGGCTGCTTGTCTAATAACTAACGTCATGCCTATGCATGATCAGCGATTAGACTAACAACCTAGGCCTTCAACGAGACCTAGTCTAACCTCTCAATCACTAAGAGTTAAGGGGAAATACTCGTAATATGTCGATATTTCGTACTTTTTTGTATCTGCTCAGCCTTTGCTTAGTTGTAGCCTGCTCTGAGCAACATGAGCAATCAACTGCACGCTATGAGCATGCGGCTAAAGGCGCCTTCGCCTCCGCGCTGTCGCACGATGGTAAATACAGCTTAATCTCATCAATACACCATGGGGTCGCACTGTGGGATAATCAACAACAGGTGCTAAAATACCAATGGTTCCAACAACAAAATCAAGATAGCCTAGTTCATACTGTTGCTATCTCGTTCGACAATAGCCATGCAGTTACCGCTGAGAAGTCCACCTTTGCAGTGTGGGACATTGCCACGGGCAACAACACGGGTTATTACAAAATACACGCCTCAACAATTCGAGATATCGCGATAAGTAACCAAGGGCGCAGTGTATTATATGGTCGCGCCGATGGTGTAGTCGTTTACCTCGACTTAGAGAGTGGCAGGCGCATAGAGTTCCTTGGCCACCAAGAAAAAGTCAATGTTGTTGATCTATCACCTAACGGTCACTACGCCATTAGCGGCTCAAATGATTATGTTGCTTACTTTTGGGATACTCGCACAGGGCAAGTGATCCACCGCTTTAATCACCCAAGTCGCGTTACTCAAGTCACCCTTGATCCACAAGGTCGTTACGCATTTACCGCAGACAGTATGAAGCAAGCAAATGTATGGCAACTGACTACAGGTGATCTTGTTAGCAAACTGGCGTATATTGCGCGTCAGAAAATTTTTACCGCCGTCCGTTTTAACGATGAAGGCACTTTAATTGCCACAGGTTCACCCAATCGATTGGTTGATTTATGGCAGCTAGAGTCGGGTAAAAAATTACAAACGTGGCAAGTGATTCCTCGAGAAGGAAGCCGCCCGAAATCAGCCGTGGTGTTAGATGTTGCGTTTACTGATAACAACCAAGCGTTATTAACCGAAAGCTCCAGCGGATTCGCTGAAAGTTTTAATCTAAGAGAATCAAATGAATACAATTGAAGATCGTCTAATGGAACTTGAAGCGAAAGTCGCTTTTCAAGATGAAACAATTGAAATATTAAACGATGAGCTTAAAGCGCACCAACAGCAGCTGGCTAAAATGAAACGCCAGACAGAGTTACTTGCAGAAAAGATTAAAGAAGCACAGCAGCCATCTTTAATGTCACAAATGCAAGAGCCGCCACCGCCGCACTATTAATTAGGTAGTGATAGAGCCGGGAATTAATCGCCCGGCTTAAATACACCAATCACTTGCTCAAATTGGCGTGTTGAGGCTTGCACTGCCTGCTCTGGTTGCGTCATTTTGTGGCCACACTGTACGCACTCCACTTTTTCCACATCATGTTCTTTATAAAGCATCATGGTATCCATGGCCTTACACTCAGGGCATGATGCGCCAGCAATAAAGCGTTTCTTTTGTCTCATAGATGATCTCCCGTGGCATGTAGGCGGCTATTTTAGCCTAATAATTCTCTGTTTGATACGATTGCGAAGGCTAATGTGATCCGTGTTATGATAGCGACAATTAAATCAGTGCTGTGCAAGTAAACATTCATGATCCAAATTTCAGACATCGAACTTCTACGTGGTGGTAACGCCTTACTTAAAGGGGCTTCTGCAACCTTATTCCCAGAACATAAAGTCGGCCTTGTGGGCGCTAATGGCTGTGGTAAATCAACGCTGTTCGCGCTATTAAAGTCTGAATTGCAACTCGATGCCGGTGAATGCCAAATTCCTAAAGACTGGTCAATTGCTTCTGTGAAGCAAGAAACACCCGCGCTCGAAATCAGCGCTCTAGATTATGTATTACAAGGTCACCCTGAATATTACGCGCTAAGAATTGCACTACGCGAAGCTGAGCAAAATAACGACGGCGATGCGCAAGCAAAAGCACATATTGGCCTAGAACATATTCAAGGCTATAGCATTGAGGCAAAAGCAGGAGAGCTATTACACGGTTTAGGTTTTAGTAATGAGCAAATAGACAACCCAGTGAGCGCCTTTTCTGGTGGTTGGCGTATGCGCTTAAACTTAGCACAAGCACTTATTCGTGATGCCGATTTATTACTGTTGGATGAGCCAACCAACCACTTAGATCTCGATGCTGTTTACTGGTTAGAACGCTTTTTACGTGCCTACACAGGCACGCTAGTGCTTATTTCCCATGACCGAGAGTTCTTAGATGCCGTTGTTGACCAAATTTGGCACATAGACGCACAAAAAATAAATGTTTATAAAGGCAATTACTCGCAATTCGAACGCCAAAAAGCAGAGCGCTTATTACAACAACAAGCGATGTTCGAAAAGCAACAAGAACAAATTGCTCATCTAGAAAAATTCATTACACGCTTCAAAGCAAAAGCCAGTAAGGCTAAGCAAGCACAAAGCCGCGTAAAAGCCCTAGAGCGTATGGAAAAGCTGGCCCCAGCCCATGTTGACTCACCCTTTGATTTTGAATTTGCCGAGCCTACAGCGCTGCCAAACCCGTTAATGACTCTCGACCAAGCCAAAGCAGGCTATGGCGACACCACAATTTTACACAGCATCAAGCTAAACCTTGTGCCGGGTAGCCGTATTGCGCTGCTTGGCCGAAATGGTGCGGGTAAATCAACACTGATTAAGTTATTAGCTGGCGATTTACAACCTCAAGCAGGTGAAGTATTTCAGCATCAGGGCTTAAATATTGGTTACTTTGCGCAGCATCAACTTGAGTCACTTGATTTAAAAGCCAGCGCGGTTACCCATTTACAACGTTTAAATCCGCAAGCTCCAGAGCAATCACTGCGTGACTTTTTAGGTGGCTTTGCGTTCTTTGGCGATAAAGCTCTTGAGCCAGTTGCGCCATTTTCTGGCGGTGAAAAAGCCCGTTTAGTGCTAGCTATGCTGGTGTATCAAAAGCCAAACCTACTGTTACTGGATGAGCCGACTAACCACCTAGATTTAGAAATGCGCCATGCTTTAGTTATGGCGCTGCAAGGCTTTGAAGGCGCTATGGTTACCGTATCGCACGACCGTCATATGCTTAAAAATACCGCTGATGAGTATTACCTCGTTGATAACGGCGAAGTAACACAATTTGGTTATGACCTTGATGCCTATTACCAATGGCTACTGAATGCCAATAAAGAAGCTGCTAAAAGCCCTGAAGATAATGCCCCTAAAGCCCATTCAAGCGTTAACCGCAAAGAGCAAAAGCGCTTAGAAGCTGAGTTCAGAAAGTCAGTGCAGCCGTTGAAAAAGCAAATCGAAAAGCTTGAAAAGCAACTTGATAAGTACTCTACAGAGCTTGGTGAAATCGAAAACGCACTTGCCGACAATGACTTATACAATGATGAAAATAAAGCCAAACTGACAGAGCTACTCGCTAAGCAAGCAAGCTTAACACCCAAGCTTAATGACGTTGAAGAAGAGCTACTCATAGCACTTGAAGAACTTGAAGAAAAAGAGCAGGCCTTTGCCGATGAAACCGCTTAACAGCGAACAGTTTTGGCAGTTTGCATGCAAGCTTTACAGTAAAGACGGCATGCAAGCAAAGCTACTAGGCTATCAAGACCAGCAAGGCAAAAATGTTAACCTTTGCCTGCTGCTTTATTATCTTGATTCTTTAGAGCTGGCTGTAACACCCTTTCAACTGAGTGAGCTTGAGTCGTGCATTGCCGAGTTTGACCAACAAGCTTTACAGCCCCTACGAGCCACACGCGCCTACCTGAAAACTATTCAAAACGAGATTTCAGACTACCCTACCATCCGCAAAGAGCTACTTAGCGCAGAACTAAAGCTAGAAAAACAACAGCAACAATTACTGATAAACACAGCGAATACGATGGTATTCACTCAGTACACAAATGCTGAAAATATAAGGCTTTATGTCGGTACTGAGTTAGCGAGTTAGCGAGTTAGCGAGTTAGCGAGTTAGCGAGTTAGCGAGTTAGCGAGTTAGCGAGTTAGCGAGTTAGCGAGTTAGCGAGAGTAAAGTTTAAAGAGTCTAGGTCAAGCCTAATTGTGAGAATGGTTCTAATTCGGCACTAAAGTGCCTCCTACGGTATTTTATTTCTGAGTAAGACACCGCACTTAACAACCTCATCGATCTTATCTGACGTCTGAAAGCTGAAAGCTGATAGCTCCGCTTACGTTGGGTTTCGCTCCGCTCAAACCAACCTACTCAAAGAATGAACAGAGTGAATGCTGAGTAAGACACTGCACTCAACAACTCTAACGCTCAACTGATGTATGACGGCTGAAAGCTGATAGCTATGTCTACTCCCTTCCATATCTATCATCAAATCGCTCGATGTCAGTTTCATCAAGTATCGCTCCGGTTTGTACTTCGATAACGATCAGTGGCGTGTTTTGTTGATTAGCAAGGCTGTGCAATTGCTTAGCTGCAATATAACAAGATTGATCAGCTGTTAATTCAAATTCGTCATCGCCTACTCGCACACTTGCCACTCCAGAAACAACAACCCAATGCTCTGCACGGTGCTGATGTCGTTGAGTTGAGAGTTTTGCGCCGCTGTTTACGATGATTTTCTTTACTTTAAAGCCAGTGCTTTCAATTAAAGTTCGATAGTTGCCCCAAGGTCTGAATACGGCTTGATGGTGGGTTAGTTTATCGTTATCGACAACAGCAAGCTGTTTAAGTAAATCAGGGAGCTTATCGAGCGCACTTTTGTCTGCCACTAAGGTGGCATCATGAGTATGTATAATTGCTTTATTACTCACGCCGAGCGCCGCGATAGTGTGGTCAGCTTCACTTATAAGTAGATTATTCTCGCTATCTAAGCTCACCCCTTGCGAAGCTAAATAATTGCCATGCTGGTCTTTTTCTGCGATTTTCGACAATGCTGAAAAGCTGCCAACATCGCTCCAATTCAAATCAACAGGAATAACAGCAACGTTAGCGCTACGCTCCAAAATAGCATAATCAATAGAATCACTTGGGCATGCTGTGAGCGCATCCGCAACAGGCCGTTGAAAACCTAAATCTGCGGTGAAGCTTGCCGCTTTTGCGATACTGTTAGCAATCTTTGGCGCAAAACGATTAAGCTCGTTTAAGTACACATCTGGTAAAAATAAAAACATGCCGCTATTCCAGCCATACTCACCACTGGCAAGGTATTTTTCGGCTAATTGCAGGGCTGGTTTTTCTTTGAACTCAGCCACCTTAAAACAACCTTCATGGGCTAATGGCTCGCCTTGGCGAATATAACCATAGCCGGTATGTGGCTCAGTGGGAGTAATAGCAAAGGTTACTAATTGTTGTTGCTGACAAAGCGCTATCGCATTATCTAAGCAGGCAATAAGCTTATCAAAATCACTGATATGGTGATCAGCAGGCATGACTAGTAAGGGATCGGTTAGACCATTTTGCAATGCAAATTCAGCGGCCAAGGCAATCGCTGGCGCGGTATTTTTACCTTCAGGTTCAAGCAATAAAGTATAGCTATCTGTGATTTCTGCAACTTGCGCTTTAGCGATAAAGCGATGCTCTTCATTGCACACTAAAATTGGCGCATTAAATCGTGAGTCAGCCACTCGTAAAAGCGTGCTCTGTAACAGTGATTTTTCGCTTAGTAAAGATAAAAACTGCTTAGGCATCGCTTTACGCGACAAAGGCCATAAACGAGAACCTATGCCACCAGCAAGAATAACGGGGGTGATTTTGCGACTCATGATTGCTTATAGTAAATAATCCAACCATGAGTTTAACAAATTTTTGAGTATGCGGCTTCGAGCAATTACAGTAACTGAAATTGATCAGCATCTAAGTGAGCAGGAAACGCTCTTCGAAAGTCATCAAGCGGTGATTTTTCTAAGCGCTGAATAATGATGCCCGATTGGTCATCTTCAAGCTTCGCCAAGGTGTCGCCTTTAAAATCATAAACGGCAGTACCACCACTGTGGGCAACATTATTACCATCAGCACCAATGCGATTCACACCCACGACATAACAAAGGTTTTCCATTGCGCGTGCTTTTAGAAGGGTATCCCATACATGGCGACGAGCAGCTGGCCAATTAGCTACGTTGATCATCACATCGTAGTCGTTGCAATTACGCTGAAATACAGGAAAGCGTAAGTCGTAACACACTTGCGGTAAAATACGAAAATCATTGATAGCGAATATCTCGCGCTGCTCGCCTGCTGCGACGAAATTGCCTTCGTTACCTAAACAGAATAAATGGCGTTTGTCGTAATACTTCACTTCGCCATTTGGCCAAACCCAATAAAAGCGATTAGCCTTTTTGTCGCCTTTTGCAACTAAAACAGAGCCTGCAACCACAGCATTTTTTTGCTTAGCTGTGGCTTTTAACCAGCTAAGTACCTCGCCTTGTTCTGGTTCGCTGCAATCTAGATTAATCGCAAAACCCGTGGCAAATGTTTCTGGCAAGACAATTAAATCAACCTGCTCGTTAAAACTGTTAAGCTGCTCTGCAAAGTGCGCAAGGTTGGCGCTTTTATCAAGCCAATGCAGTGATGACTGCACTAAAGCTAAGGTTAAAGTTGGCATAAAATCTCCGCGGCACGTTTTAATGTGTCATTATTTTTTGCAAAACATAAACGAATCACTTTGTCGCTGCTTGCGCTGTTATAAAACACACTGAGTGGTACAGCTGCAACACCCGCTTGCTCGACCAACCAATGGCAAAACTCAACATCATCAAGATCAGACACATCACTGTAATCGAGTAATAAAAAGTAGGTGCCTTCACTTGGTAATATTTTAAAACGGCTTTGCGCTAGTGCTTCGCTGAGCAAGTCGCGCTTTTGTTGATAAAAGCAACTAAGTTCATCAACATGTTCTGGCTCTAACTCGAGCATATCAGCTAGTGCATGCTGGGCAGGCGTAAAGCTTGAAAAAGTCACATATTGGTGAATTTTACGAAACTCCACCATGAGCTGAGCAGGTGCAACACAATAGCCCATCTTCCAGCCGGTGCTGTGAAAGGTTTTGCCAAAGCTTGAGATCACAAAACTGCGTGCAAATAACTCAGGGTCGGTCAGCGCACTTAAATGCAAAGCGCCATCAAAGGTAATGTGCTCATACACTTCATCGCTAATTACAAATAAATCATGCTTAGTAACAAGCGCTTTAAGGGCATTAATATCTTCTGTTTTAAAGATTTTACCGCTTGGGTTATGTGGCGTGTTGATGATGATGACACGTGTTTTGTCTGTTATAACATCGGCTACAGCTTGCCAATCGATTTTGTAGTCTGGCGCATGCAAAGCAACATGAACTGAGCGACCGCCAGCAAGCTCAATTGCCGGTTGATACGAGTCATACGCGGGGTCAAATACCACAACTTCATCACCCTCTTTAACAAGCGCTTGAATTGCTACGAATAATGCCTCTGTTGCCCCTGAAGTGACAGTAACTTGTTGCTCGTAATTTATGTTGTTATGGTATTTTCTAGCTATCAAAGCCGCTATTTGCTGTTGTAGCTTTGCAACCCCACTTGAAGGCGCATATTGATTTACCCCCTCAAGTACATAATGATTGAGCTGTTTTTTTAGTAATTCTGGCGCATCAAATTCAGGAAAACCCTGAGATAAATTAAGCGCTTGGTGCTTATTTGCTAAAGCGGTCATTTGACTAAAAATACTGGTGCCTAAATTCGGCAATTTACTTTCAAACACAGAGGTTCCTTAAAGATGGTTTTGCGCCCGAAGCGATGCTATCATTGCTTAAAACAGATGTATAGCCGTCTAAATAACTTTTAGAATGTCGAGGAATATATGCATAACAATACCGCTATTTCAGAACTAATTGAAGCTGGTAAATGGGTAAGCCAACGTGGCTGGGTCCCTGCTACTGGTGGTAACTTTTCAGCCCGCACTGCAAGCGGTTATGTCGTCACAGCAAGTGGTTTCGATAAAGGTCAACTCGGCACTCATGCATTTATTGAATTTGATCATGAAGGCAATCGTACTAAAGGCTCTGGCAATCCATCAGCTGAAACTGAGCTACATTTAAATATGTATAAGCTGATCCCATCAGCTAAATTTGTTTTGCACACTCATTCTGTTGCGGCAACCGTGTTATCTCGCGTGATCAAAGGCCACGCTATCAATTTGCATGGCTACGAAATGCAAAAATCTTTAAGCGGTGTCAAATCGCACTTAGATACCTTAACTATTCCTATTTTTGATAATGACCAAGACATTGACCGTTTAAGCTTACTGGTCAGTGATCATCACCTTCACACGCCTATTGAGCATGCTGTATTAATTCGTGGCCATGGTTTATATGTCGTTGGTCGAGATATCAAAGAAGTACTTCGCCATTTAGAAGGATTAGAGTTTCTATTTAGCTGTGAGCTTGAGCGCCTAAAACTAGAAGGTATTCAAGCTGGAGTTCAGCCATGATCAAAGCAATTTTAACCGATATTGAAGGCACAATTACCCGCATTTCTTTTGTTAAAGACGTATTATTTCCTTACGCGGCAGGGCAATTACCTGAGTTTGTAAAGTCACATCAAAGCGACCCAGAAGTAGCAGCCCAAATTGAGGCCGTTAAAGCACATATTGAACAACCCGAAGCCGATATCGACACGGTCATTAAACATTTAATTCATTGGATTGAAACAGATCAAAAAATTACCCCACTCAAGCAGTTGCAAGGGTTAATTTGGCAAACGGGCTACGAAAGTGGTGATTTTACTGGCCACCTTTACCCAGATGCTTATGACTTTTTACAAGCCCAAAAGCATGCTGGTAAAAGTTTATATGTCTACTCATCAGGCTCAGTAAAAGCCCAACACCTGATTTTTGAGTTTTCTGACTACGGTGATGTTAGACCTTTATTTAGTGATTACTTCGACACTAAAGTCGGTGCAAAACAACAGCAAAGCTCTTATGAGAATATTATCGCCGAGCTGCCATTTGACGCTGCCGAAGTATTGTTTTTAAGCGATGTGGTGGCAGAGCTTGATGCTGCCAAAGCAGCAGGCCTTAGAACTTTGCACCTTGTTCGCGATGGCCAAGCGGTAAGTGATGCTCACCCATATATCAACGACTTTTCGGAATTTAGCGCGGAGCTGTTAGCATGAGTCAATTAACTATTTATAACGATAACAACGCAAACGACATACTGTTTCATAGTGAAGACTTAAGCGCGATTGCGAGTGAGCTGAATGCGGTTGGCGTTCGCTTTGAGCAGTGGCAAGCAACGGCACAGATTGACCAAGAGACCAGTCATGGCGCTATTTTAACTGCTTATGCTAAAGATATAGAGCGCTTAAAAGCTGAAGGCGGCTATCAAACAGTGGATGTTATTTCGCTTGCTAAGGGTAATCCAAATGCCAGCGAACTACGCAGTAAGTTCTTGTTTGAACATACACATAGCGAAGATGAAGTTCGTTTTTTTGTGAAAGGCCAAGGCTTATTCTGCTTACACTTAGGCGACAAAGTGTATCAAGTGCTTTGCCAACAGGGCGACCTAATTTCAGTACCAGAACTTACCCCACATTGGTTTGATATGGGCAACGACCCTGAATTTACTGCAATTCGCTTATTCAATAATACCGAAGGTTGGGTCGCTAAAAGCACTGAGTCAACTATTGCTACCAACTTCCCACTGCTGGACTAACATGGAAAAACTATTCTCGTACGGTACCTTACAGTACCCGCAGGTTCAGCTTGATACCTTCGGGCGTTTGCTCGAAGGTCAACCTGCTACGCTAACTGGGTATGTCATTGGTGAAGTCGAGATCACCGACGAAGCCGTACTTAAAAGTAGTGGTCAACGTTTTCACCCGGCTTTAATCAAAACAGGCAAACAAACTGATATTGTTAATGGCACTATCTATTTAATCACCGAACAAGAGCTTGCTCAGGCAGATACTTACGAAGTAGATGATTATCAGCGAATTGCAGAAACATTCCAATGTAACAACCAAGCTTGGCTATATGTTGCAAAAAACAGCCTTTAATTTACAAATATAAAACAAAAAGACCCAAATTAAGAACAAAAGCTGCTATTATCCTCCCCATTAATAAGTACTAATTATTT
This sequence comes from Pseudoalteromonas sp. P1-26, assembly GCF_001401795.1. Classification (NCBI taxonomy): domain Bacteria; kingdom Pseudomonadati; phylum Pseudomonadota; class Gammaproteobacteria; order Alteromonadales; family Pseudoalteromonadaceae; genus Pseudoalteromonas; species Pseudoalteromonas sp. P1-26. Next base: position 128,949 of record NZ_LKDX01000001.1, read on the forward strand.
GCTAAAGGACTAAACATGGGGTCGGCATTTTCACCCTTACGCGATACCGTTATTTATGTGGGTGAGTGGCAACTTAACACTCAGCAGCAAACCATCAGCGATGGCACTCATAAGCGTGAACTAGAACCTTTATTATTTAAATTACTGTGTTTCTTTATTGAGCATAATGATCGCATTATCACTCGCCAAGAGCTGGTAGAAAATATTTGGCAACAAAGCTTTGTTGATGACAATGCCATTAACCGTGCCATCTCTGAACTAAGAAAAACTCTTAAATCAGAAAAACAGCCCGGGCAAACCATTAAAACCCATTATCGCAAAGGTTATAGCCTATTTATTGAAGTTAAGCCTCTTGATCACACTGTGAGTACAGAGCCGCTAAAAACAGAAAATGTAATAACAGTAGATAAAGACGCTGATACTCAAGTTAAACCTACGGCCATTAATGAACAAAAAGCGCATTCTTCACGCTGGCCATGGCCTTTTGCAGCGTTAGTGCTTGGTTTATTGATTACTGCTATTTGGTTATTTTCACAACAGCCTAAAGCAAATGATGAAGTACAAAACGACGCGCCATTTTTAGACCTACAAGCTGAAACCATTTCATGGCATAAAGGCTCTCACTATCGTTTGATGCTAAGCCATGACAAAACTAAGCTTGCTTATATTCTAGAAAATGATGGTCAAAGTCTTTTTGTCGTCGACCTAACCACTAAAAAAGAATACGTGATTGCCTCTGGCAATATCTTTTTACAGGGTTGGTCTGAGGATGGAGAGCGATTATTTTACGGCTCTTGTGAAAACAAAGACTACAGCGATTGCATCACTTGGCAAGCAAGCAACCTGTTATCAAGTGAAGCGTTAATAAAGCCACGTATCAACCAATCTTTACTTAATTCTCAGCCAAGTCAGTACATTGAAGTTGGTGATGTCGCAATTTCAAGGCGTAATAATTACCGTGGCTTAACTCATTTATATGCTTTATATGCACAAGATTTAAAAACCGGTGAAGAAATTCGCATTAGCACACCCAATATCACTGGCACTGGGGACTTTATTTTAACAACTATAAAAAACCCGAGCCGCATCATCTTTGAGCGCCATAATGTTGGCCAAGTAGAGATATACATGGCGAATTTAGATGGCAGCTCGCTAAAGCTTTTAACTACCAACGATTACCGTGCATGGGTAGCAACATATGATGAGCAGACCAACTCACTAATTTGGTATAGCCGCGGCACCTCAACTATTGAATCGTTCTCTTTTGATAGTATGAGTCGACAACCCGCTATAACAGCGCCAGTAAAACGAGCAAATTATGCTTACCCTTTAAGCAAAGAAAGTGTGTTGATCAGTACTGACCTTCACGATAAAGATGCCGCAGTCTTTGACCTTAATTCAAAAACAATGAGTTACATCGCCACAGCGAATAAGCATGAAGACGACTTAGTCGCATTAGCCAATAATGATGTTTACTTCTCTGACTTTGAGTTTTCAGAACGACAACACTGGCTCAGAAAAACAAACCAATACATCAATATCACTGGCAAAATTGGTGAAGATAGTTCAGTAATTGCAGCAAATAGTGACAGTAGCCGACTTGTTAGCTTTAATAAAACCAATCAGCAATTAACATTATTAAATGCTGCTGATTTCTCAGAAATTAAGCACTGGACACTTCCTGGTAGTACCAAGCTGGCAGCTATAAGGGGTAACAAGATTGCCGTGCTATATACCGATCTTAGCAATCAGCTAAATCAAATAATGATTCTTCACACCAACAGCGATGAAGTGATTAAAAGCACTATAGATACACCCCTAGCTATTGCATGGTATGACGATACACAGCTGATTGTGCATTCTAAATACGATAAATACCTGCTTTTAGACAGCGATAACAACACCTATAGTGAGCTGACTACACCAGATAAACTAACTGAGTTAAAGCCTTCTATTGTGTCGATGGCAAGTAACCTACATAGTTTGTATATCGCCACTGATACTGAAGTTTTCAGCATTAATTTAGCCACAATGCAGGGCGTTGAGTCAGTACTTCAAATGAAGCCTTCTCACTATATATCGCGCCTTAATGCTAAAAACGACAAGCTGGCAGTGACCTTCTTAACTGCCAACAATCAAAATAGCATTGAGCTCTACACTAAAAAAAGCGCAGAGTAATTTACGACTTTAACTGTTTTAGAATACCTTGCTCGATATCGGACTGGTTATAAACTCCGCTATCGAGCACCCAGCCTGTGACTAGGCTCGCCGGTGTCACATCAAATGCCGGGTTATAAACCTTTGCGTTAGTCGGTGCCCACATTGCTTCACCAAAACTACCACTAACACCTCGCACTTCGTTGGGTCTGCGTTGCTCAATTTCGATATCTGCACCACACACCGTTTGTGTATCAAGTGTAGTAAGTGGCGCAACGACATAAAATGGAATGTTATGGAAATGCGCTAACACAGCAAGGTTATAAGTGCCGACTTTATTGGCAAAATCACCATTTGCAGCAATACGGTCTGCACCTACAAAGATTTTATCTACTTTGCCCGCAGCCATTAAACTCGCCGCCATGTTATCGCAAATCAAGGTATAAGGAATTTGCCAGCGCTCAAGCTCAAAAGCCGTTAAACGACCGCCTTGCAGTAGCGGTCGTGTTTCATCAACCCAAACATGAATATCACCATGGCGTTGCTGAGCTTTATAAATAACCCCTAATGCAGTGCCGACACCTGCAGTCGCTAACGCACCAGTATTACAGTGCGTTAAAATGTTATCTCCCTTATTTACCAAAGCCGCACCACGTTCTGCCATGCTATCGCAAAGGGCAATATCTTCTTTAAATAACTGCTCAGCAGTAGAGACAACAGCTGCAACATAATCAGTCTCTGTTAGCGCTACGCGTAACTTGGCCATGCAGTGCATAAGGTTTACCGCTGTTGGGCGTGTCGCTTCAAGCTCATCTATAGCAACCGCAAGTGCTGATTGACTCATGCCTTGCTCAGCTAGGTGTGAAACCAATAAGCTCGCACCTAAGCCGATTAAAGGTGCGCCCCGGATTTTCAAAGTCAGAATCAAATCTTTCATCGTTTCAACATCGTTACATACATGCCAATGCTGTTGATGTGGCAATAAATACTGATCAAGCACGGTTAGCGTACCTTGCTGATATTTAATACTGCTGGCGATGAGATCTTGCATACTGAATCCGAATAACTAATGAATAACTAATTTAAGTGAATAGTTATTTTACATCAGTTTTGATAACTAACAAGCTAGATGTATGGACATCTAAACGCTTACAAGGTATAGAATGCTCAAAGTTAATTGTATTACGAGATAGAGCCATGGCTAAATACACTGCCTTTAATGCAGAGCATGCTGTTGATTACATTAAAGAACTTGTTAAAAATGAACTAATTTCAGTCTTCCCTGCTGATGCAGCACTGACTGCATACGAGTTTGGAGACGGAAACTTAAACTTAGTTTTTCGGGTTGCTGATCAGCACAACAACAGTGTAATTCTAAAGCAAGCACTCCCTTATGCCCGCTGCGTAGGTGAGTCATGGCCATTATCGTTAGACCGCGCCAGAATCGAAGCCGAAGTATTGATTAATCATGGTAAGTTATGCCCAGAGCATACCGTGGCGATATTGCATCACAATGTAGAGCTGGCATTAACCGTGTTAGAAGATTTAGGTGAGTTACAAATTTTACGTGGCGCACAAATCAACGCAGAGCAATTTCCATTATTGGCCAGTCATGTTGCGCTCTACTTAAGCCGAACAGGCTTTTATAACTCAGACTTTTACTTATCTGCTGAAGATAAAAAAGCCAAAGTCAGTCAATTTATTAATCCTGATTTATGTAAGATCACAGAAGACTTATTCTTTACTGATCCGTACATTGAGCATGAGCGCAATAATTTCCCAACAGAGCTTAATGAGCACGTCGAAAGTATTCGAAATAATGATGCTTTAAAACTGGCCGCAGCGAAATTAAAAGCTAAGTTCTTATCATGCCCGCAAACTTTATTGCATGGCGATATGCATAGTGGCAGCATTTTTGTTGATAGCAAAACCACTAAAATGATCGACCCAGAGTTCGGCTTTTTTGGCCCTGTTGGCTTTGATATCGGCTCATTTATGGGTAACTTGCTACTAAATTACTGTGCCCAAAACGCCCGTATTACAGAGCAAGCAAAACGCCGCCAGTATCAAACCCATTTATTAACCTGCTTACAAGACTGTTATAGCCAATTTGAGCAAAATTGGTTAAACCTAGCAAGCAGCGAAGCAACTGATATTAGCTTTGCAAACCGCGCCTTTAGCGAAGATTACTTACAACACGTATTGCGTGATGCGATTGGCTACTGTGGCGCTGAACTTATTCGCCGTACTATTGGTTTAGCCCATGTTGCAGATATAGACGGTATTGAAGATGCACAAGCTCGTTTAGCAGTACAACAGCAAACGCTCGTACTTGGCGAGCAACTGATGCTCAATGCCACAAGCTGTAACAATAAAGACGAGTTCTTTTCTTTATTAATCAGTTTATTAAACTGATAGTCAAAAAGTAAAAAGGCGCTCAATGCGCCTTTTAATTATTCAACTAGATTATTTATTGTAGTGCTCATACATTTTATCGAGCGGCTCTGATAAACCATTTTCTTGTACTACTCGCACATGCTGGCGAGCTAACTCGCGAGCACTTGATACACCACATGAGTGAGCAATCAGCCCTGCACCATAATGAATAAACTTATTATAATTGGCGACTCGTTGTGCCTTATCGGTCACATCAAGGCCTCGCTGTAAGCGTTCATTATGAGTCGTAATACCGGTCGGGCAGGTATCTTTATTACATTGTAGAGCCTGAATACAACCAAGCGAAAACATATGACCACGCGCCGACACAATAAAATCAGCCCCTAGCGCCAATGCCCAAGCCACTTTTGACGGTACGATTAGCTTACCCGATGCAATCACTTTCACTCGCTCTCTGAGACCATGTTTTTTTAGCAGATCAACAACCAAAGGCAGGCTCTCTCGTAGCGGTAAACCAACTGAATCCATCAAGGGTTGAGGGGCAGCGCCCGTGCCACCGTCGGCACTATCAATAGTGATAAAGTCAGGGGCAGATTCAATACCACGATTATTAATTTCGCTGAACAAGGTTTCGAGCCAAGTGTATTCACCAATCACCGCTTTAAAACCAGTTGGTTTACCTGTGGTACTGCGTACCGTTTCAATCATATCGAGTAAATCTGCTGGGCATTTAATCTCTGGATGACCATTTGGACTAATCGAGTCATGCCCTTCAGGAATACCCCGAATTTTTGCAATTTCAGCAGTCACTTTGCGCCCTGGTAACATCCCCCCTTTACCGGGTTTAGCGCCTTGACTCATTTTAATTTCGAACATTTTAACTTGTTCGTGCTCAGCAATCGCTTTGAGTTTTTCGGTGCTTAATTTACCGTGCTCATCTCGTACACCATATTTTGCCGTGCCAATCTGAAACACAATATCAGCGCCACCTTCAAGGTGGTAAGGGCTGAGCCCTCCTTCACCGGTATTCATCCAACAACCTGCTAACTTTGCACCTCGCGATAGTGCGCGAACAGCGGGTTTAGATAAGGCACCAAAGCTCATACCTGAAATATTAAATAACGAGTTTGTTGTATAAGGAGCTTGGCAGTAAGGTCCTAACGTGACTTCGCTCGGGTCGAGTGCGTCTTCATCTAAAGTCGGAAACGCACAGTTCATAAACATCACAGTACCTGTTGCTTCAAGGCTCTGGGTTGAACCAAAGGCCGTAGTACGGTCAACATTTTTCGCAGCACGATAAACCCAGCTTCGCTCAGCACGATTAAATGGTAGCTCTTCCCTATCCATGGCAAAAAAGTATTGTCTGAAGAATTCACCTTGGCGTTCAAAAAAATAACGAAAGCGGCCGATCACCGGGTAATTACGGCGAATCGCCTGCTTAGATTGCGTCACATCACTAATGTAAAAGCACACAATCACAAGCAAACCTATGCCGAGTGCAAAAATAAACAAGCTGGCAAAAACATCGATACTAAAAATTATAAAATCACTCATCCAAGGCCCCTTTGTGAAATGACATCCTTCAAAGCATATAAGGTGTTTATATTACGTGCAATAAACAAAAAAGGCGTGATGTAAGTCACGCCTTTTCGTTTCTTTTATGCCGCTATGCTGCTCGTTTGGCTAATTCAGCTTTAATATAAAGTTGAATTTGCTCTTCAAGCACTGACATTGGCACTGAGCCATGACGTAATATTTGATGGTGGAATTCGCGAATATCGAAATCTTGACCAAGTGCTTGCTCAGCTTCGTGGCGTAAACGTTTAATTGTTAGCTCACCAATTTTGTATGACAACGCTTGTGCAGGCCATGAAATATAACGGTCAGTTTCGGTCTTCACGTTGTGTAATGAAAGCGCGGTGTTTTCGCTCATAAACTTCATTGCGCGTTCGCGGCTCCAGCCATACATATGCATACCTGTATCAACTACTAAACGTGCTGCACGCCACATTTCATAGGTTAAACGACCAAAATCACTGTATGGGTCTTGATAAAAGCCCGCCTCGATACCTAAAAACTCCGAATATAAGCCCCAACCTTCACCAAATGCCGACAAATATGCATTACGGCGATAACTTGGTAATGACTCAAGTTCTGCATTTAGCGAGATTTGTAAATGATGCCCTGGTACAGCTTCGTGTAAAGTTAATGCTTCAAGAACATACAACGGGCGCTTATCTAGCGCATAAGTATTAACCCAGTAATAACCCGCTTGATCATCACGGCGAGAACCTGAGTAACGGCCGGTTGTATATTTAGGGGCAATACTCTCTGGCACTGGCGCAACACCGTACGGCATTCTTGGCAAGGTGTGGAATAACTTAGGTAACTGCGCATCCATTTTCTTGGCGATGTAAGACGCTTCTTTTAGTAAATCTTTTGGTGTTTTTGCGTAAAATTGCGGATCAGTACGTAAAAAGTGCACAAAATCAGCAAACGAGCCTTCAAAGCCTACTTTCTCAATAATTTTTTCCATTTCTGCACGAATACGCGCAACTTCTTGTAAACCCAGCTCATGGATTTCTTTTGGCGTCATATCTGTGGTGGTGTAGTACTTAGCGCGATTTTCGTAAAACGCTTTGCCATTCGGTGTACTTGAAATACCAATATCTGTACGTGCACCCGGTTGATACTCATTGTTAAAGAAAGTTAAGTAACCTTGATATGCCGGAATAACTTGTTCTTTGATAATGGTTTGCGCTTGCTTTTGTAGCGCTGCAAACTCGCTATCACTTAAACCTGCCGTGTTATTTAAAAATGGTTTGTAAAATTCAGACTGTGTCGCATCATCAACAATATAAGCCGTGATTGAGTCTGGATAACCTTCTAAAACAGCCTTTGGTTGGGTTAAACCCACTTCAAGACCTTTACGCATCCAGCCGATATTTTGCGAAAAATAGCGGGGAATTTGCTGTAATTTAGCAAGATATAGCTGGTAATCTTGTGGTTTTGTGTAATCTGAGCTTGATATCATAAATGATAGGCTAGAATGGAAGCCATACTCAGATGTCAGCGGCATATAGTGCGCATTAAACACATATTCATCGACACTATTTTGCACTTGGCCACGCAAAATAGTCAGGTTAATGCGGTTTTCTTCCGATAACTTATCACGGTCGATAGCGTCTAGCTCGGCAAGTAACTCAGTATTCTTCTTGTATTTTTGTTCTAAAAATTCAGCCGATAGATTTTCTAATAAATAACCATCAACGCCATTTTCTTTACCATATGGGCTGATGCTTTGGCGGTAATTAACAATATTTTCGGCTACTTGAGTAAATTGCTGATCAGCATCAATATTTGTTACTTGGCAAGCGCTTAAAGTACAAGCTAAAGCAACCGCAATAACAGAACGGTTTAAAGTTCGCGACAGTGTTTGTTTCATAGCATTCTTTTTAGTTTTAATCAGTATCGCTAAAGTAGCGCAGCACTGGCTAAAACCCAAGCAAATGCGACCAAGCTCAGGTTAAATACGCTCAAATTAACAGCGTTGTGTAAATAAGAATGAGCAAGGTTTAAGCAATTTTTAATTACACTTGTTAAAGTTGTTGAGAAAATCAGCTAATAGACACAAACGAAACAAATTTAAGTTCCAAAATTAGCGATTTTGCTTTTAAATAGACTGATTACAGATTACTGTAGACTCAGTATTTATGCTTGGAAGCAAATAAACTTTACGGAAGAGATGATTAATTGGTTGATATGCGTATTTAGTGGTATTGAAAAATGATGTTCCATGATCCCATGGCTATTGCTCAAGAAAAAATGACAAAGGTATGTATCTTTTTAGAACATCATGCATTACCGCCGTCACCACTTAACTACCAAGTTGTTTACACCTACGTCAGTCAGTCTAACCCAAAACTTAACGCCGCTATTGACCGTGCCATCGCACAAAGAAAAACCATCGATTGTGTCTATGTAGAACAGCTTTATTTCGATTTTATAGAGCAAGGCCATAAAATGAAAACCGCCATTGTTCGCAACGTTGACTCAGTCATTAACACTCTTTCACGTAATGCTAGCAATAACGAACAAAATATTGTGCGCTTTGCAGATCAAGTTAGTGACTGTGTGCATTCAATCGATGAAAACAATATTGAGCAAACGCGTCACGCATTAAAAATGCTCAGTAAGCAATCAGAAGTGCTGCTCAACCAGCACCGTCAATTTAAGCAAGAAATAGCAAAAGCCAAATCACTGCAAGAAAAAACCCAAAAACAACTCACTCAATTACGCAAACAACACATTACCGACCAACAAACAGGCTTATATAAGCGCCATTACTTGAATCAACAAACCCAACTTTGGGTTGGCCAAAATAAAGCGGTTTGTGCTATCTCTATTCACATTGAGAACTTAAACCATTTTATTGAAAACTATGGCGATGTCATTGGTGAAGTCATTTTGAGTAAAGTCGCCAAGCAAGTGCAAAAGTACGTACAAGAAAGCGGTTTACCTGGGCGCACAAGTAAAGATGAATTTACCATCTTACTTGCTGATATAGAGCCTGAAACGGCGAACTTAATTGCCGAAAAAGTACGAAATGGCGTAGAAAAGCTGCGCTTTGTCAGCTCAAAAAATGGCACCAAACTTCCTGCTATCACTCTGGCCCTAGGCATCGCTAAACATGAAGGCGATGGCGACTTTAACAGCTTAGCCCGTAAAGCCTCTTTAGCGGCCGCTAAAGCCAAGTCACTTGGACAAAGTAGTTTTATTGCCGGCCAATAAAGTTCAAAACTGCGCTAAGTCATGAAAAGCCATGCTAATCTGATGATTTAGTTATAATCAAATTGCACCCCACAGCTACAATCAAGTACACTAGTCTTTATTGCCACGATAGAGATTAATCATGAACGAGAATCAAGAAAAGACCACGCATTTTGGCTATAAAACCGTTGCTGAAAACGACAAAGCATCAATGGTTGCAGATGTATTCCACTCAGTCGCTGCAAAGTATGACGTAATGAATGATCTTATGTCGTTCGGTATTCATCGTTTATGGAAACGCCAAACTATTGCAAGTTCAGGTGTTCGCAAAGGTCACTATGTATTAGATCTTGCCGGCGGTACAGGTGATTTAACCGCTAAATTTAGTCAGTTAGTGGGTGAAACCGGTCAGGTTATCTTAGGCGATATTAACTCTTCAATGCTGAAAGTTGGCCGTGAGAAACTTCGTAACCTTGGTCGTGTTGGCAATATCGAATATGTTCAAATGAATGCAGAAGCATTACCATTTCCTGATAACAGCTTCGACTTAATTACAATTGCCTTTGGTCTTCGTAACGTGACCGATAAAGATAAAGCTCTGCGTTCAATGTATCGTATTCTTAAGCCCGGTGGCCGTTTACTCGTGCTTGAGTTCTCAAAACCAGAACAAGAAATATTAAGCAAAGCCTACGATTTCTACTCATTTAATATCTTACCTAAGATGGGTGAGCTGGTTGCGAATGATGGCGAGTCTTATCAATATCTTGCTGAATCAATCCGTATGCATCCAGATCAAGAAACATTAAAAGGCATGATGGAAGATGCAGGTTTTGAACAAACCAGTTATCAAAACCTTACTGGCGGTATTGTTGCCCTTCACCGTGGTTTTAAATACTAAAAATTCTGTAAATTAAGTAGGTAACGCGATGTTAGCAAACGCTCTGTTATCACTAGTCGAACGAATCATTAATCAACTGCTGCAGTTAGACCCTCAGTTAAAGGGTAAGCTTACTGCAATTGCTGATAAACAGCTGTTGATTGAGATACGTGATTGGCAACAGTCAATTTTGTGCGTTTACAGCGACGAGCAAATTCACTTATACAGTACGCAAGAGCGTGGTTTTGACTGCATGATCAGCGCCGATATCGACACCTTGTTGGCGCTTAAAGATCCATCAATGCTCACGCAACTAATTCGCCAAGATAAGCTCGACTTACAAGGCGATTTAAATCTTGCACAAGGTTTCAGTAATGCATTTGCTGAGCTTGATATTGATTGGCCAGAACATTTTTCTCGGTACATTGGCGATGCCCCAGCGCAACAGTTGTGGCTCTCTATTCAAGCTTTAAAACGTCGTGGCTCACAAACGAAAAGTAAGTTAGAAAACACCTTAACAACGCTTTGCCAAGATGAGTTAGCAGTGACTATACACCCGCTTGAGCTTGCTGAATTTAAACAGCAAAACCGCCAATTAAAAAGCCAAGTATCTCAATTAGAGATGCGAATTAACGCGCTGTTACAGTCTCGCTAATGCGCTAAGGAACTTGTGTGTCGTCTGCTCGTCTTTATTACATCACTAAAACCCTACTGAGCTATGGCTTAGACGAATTAATTCCACGTAAACGAGTGCCTTGGTTTGCCAAACTCGCCCGTGGCAGCTTATTTTGGTTACGTAACCAACATAAAGATAAACCTGCAGGTATGCGCTTACGACTTGCTCTGCAAGAGCTTGGCCCTGTATGGATCAAGTTTGGCCAAATGCTTTCAACACGCCGTGATTTACTCCCTCATGATGTCGCATTAGAGCTTGCACTACTACAAGATCAGGTTGAACCTTTTGAAGGTGAACTTGCCCAGCAGCTTATCGAAAAAGCGCTGGGTATTAATGATATTAGTGAATTGTTTAGTGATTTTTCGCAAACACCTTTAGCATCAGCCTCGATTGCACAAGTTCACACGGCAACCTTAATTGATGAGCATGGCGCACCACAAGATGTGGTAATTAAAGTCATTCGCCCTAACATTAAAGAGCAAATTGATGCCGACTTAATGCTAATGCAAAAAGTCGCGCGCTTAGTTGCTAAGCTATTAAAAGAAGCCAAACGTTTACGCCCTATTGAGGTAGTAAACGAGTACAAAAAAACCTTGCTCGATGAGCTCGACCTAATGCGCGAAGGGGCGAATGCGATTCAGCTACGCCGTAACTTTGAAGACTCAGATTCGCTCTACATTCCTTTTGTTTACAGCGATTACAGCCGCAGTAACGTATTAGTAATGGAGCGCATTTACGGTATTCCGGTATCAGATACCGACGCATTGCTGGCACAAAATACCAATATGCAGCTGCTAGCTGAGCGCGGTGTCGAAGTATTTTTCACACAAGTATTCCGTGATAGTTTCTTCCACGCTGATATGCACCCAGGTAATATTTTCGTTTCTCGCGAAAACCCTCATAACCCAAAATATATCGGTATTGATTGCGGTATTGTAGGCACCCTTAATCGTGAAGATAAGCGCTATTTAGCAGAAAACTTTATTGCCTTTTTTAACCGTGATTACCGCCAAGTAGCACAACTACACGTTGATTCTGGCTGGGTACCCGCCGATACCAGCATTGAAGAGTTTGAGTTTGCCATTCGTACTGTGTGTGAGCCAATTTTCAATAAACCACTGGCCGAAATCTCGTTTGGCCATGTGTTAGTCAACCTGTTCAATACGGCTCGTCGCTTTAATATGCAAGTTCAACCGCAATTAGTGTTACTGCAAAAGACGCTGTTGTATGTTGAAGGCCTTGGCAGACAACTGTATCCGCAGCTTGATTTATGGAAAACCGCTAAACCTTTTCTAGAAGATTGGGTCAAAGAACAAGTTGGTCCGCTTGCAGTAATGAAAAAAATGTATGCGAACTTGCCATTTTGGGCAGAAAAAATGCCTGAATTACCTGATTTAATTTATCAAAACTTAAAGCGTCAACAACAACCTGTACAATTGCCAGCGCCGCAATCTGCTAAACCTTTGTTACTCAGCATCTTTGCTGGCAGCTGCTTGATTGTTTCAGGCTTATGTTATTTGCAGCATGACTTAGTTGCCACTGCAATTACCGCAGGCTTTGCTGTAGCAGGCTTTATTGCAGCATGGCGTAGCGCATAAACTAAGTGCTATTTATGTTTTGGTGAGTATAATCGAGACAAGTCTATTCGATAAATTTGAAAAAACGGAGTAACCCATGGGTTTTGGTGGTATCAGTATTTGGCAATTAATCATTATTTTGGCAATCATCGTATTGTTATTTGGCACAAAAAAACTTCGTGGCATCGGCGGTGATTTAGGTAGCGCAGTAAAAGGCTTTAAAAAAGCCGTATCTGATGATGACCAAGCTAGCGCTAAAAGCGAACAAATAGAACAAGCTTCTAACACGCAAAACAAAGAAACCGTAGAGAAAAGCAAAGACGACCATAAGGCTTAATCAACATGGGGATGTGGGAACTTGTTGTCGTACTGATCGTGGGTCTAATTGTATTAGGCCCAGAGCGCTTGCCTGTGGCAATTCGCACGGTTAGCCGCTGGGTAAAAACCTTAAAGTCAGTCGCCAACTCAGTGAAAGCAGAAGTGAACGAAGAACTCCGTATCCATGAGCTTCACGAAAACTTAAAAAAAGCAGAGCAACAAAACTTGCAAGAACTATCTCCAGATCTGCAGGACTCTGTAAACGAACTTCAAAAGGCTGCTCAGTCAGTCACCCACAGTTACAAAAAAGACACGCCTGAAAAAGCAGAAAGTAACAATAATGACGAAAAAAAGTGAATTTAATCTCTGCTTTTGTGGTCAATAACAATGATGATGAATAGTAAACTATGACCGAGCAAGCTCACACAGGCTTTGTTGGCCACTTAATTGAGTTACGAAATCGACTCATGAAAGCTTTGTTAAGCATTTTGCTAATATTTATCGCCTTGGTGTACTTTGCCAACGATATATATAGCTTTGTTGCAGCACCACTTATTGCAAACTTGCCTAGCACTGCCACCATGATCGCAACGGATGTAACGGCACCTTTTTTTGCACCGTTTAAACTCACCTTATTTGTGGCGTTATTTGCTGCTATTCCTATGATACTGCACCAAGTTTGGAGTTTTATAGCACCTGGCTTGTATCAACATGAAAAGCGTATGCTAATGCCAATTTTGGCCTCTAGCATTTTGCTATTTTATAGTGGTATCGCATTTTGCTACTTTGTGGTGTTACCTATTATTTTAGGTTTTTTCACTAACACTGGCCCTGATATGATGACATTAGCGCCTGATATTAGTAGCTACTTAAGTTTTGCTTTAAAACTATTTTTTGCTTTTGGTATTGCCTTTGAAATACCTGTTGCCATCATGCTGTTATGCTGGAGTGGCGCAACAACAACGAAAAGTTTAAAAGAAAAACGACCTTATATCGTGGTAGGTGTATTTGTGGTTGCCATGTTTTTAACACCTCCTGATGTACTGTCACAAACATTACTAGCATTACCCATGCTGTTATTATTTGAATTAGGTTTAATTTTGGCTGCATTTTATACCGCCAAACCTCAACAGGAATCAGAGGAATAAATGAAAAAACAACTCATTCCATTCGTTGCACTGTTAACGATTACTGGCACTGCACAAGCAAACGAAGTTAACTTACAAGCATTGCAAGCCTGTACTTTTGTTGAAAATGATTTTAACCGCTTACTTTGTTACGACAACGTGATGGCAGGTAAATCACTATCAAAGCCTGCGACAAAGAAACAAATTGAACAACCTGTTGCAAGCTCAGCTGCAGCTGCTTCCCCAGCACCTGTTGCCGCAGCAGGAGCAACAAATGAACAAATCGTAAGAACAAAAAATGAAGACTTTGGTTTAGAGCATAAAGAAGTTGCTAAAGTAAACGATGACCAAATTAGCGCTAGTGTAAAAAGCGTGAAAAAAGCCCCTTACGGTGAACTCATCATCGAACTTGATAATGGTCAACAATGGCGTCAAGTTGGCTCTGATAGCTTACGTCTAAAAAAACAAGATGTTGTGGTTATTGAACGTGGCGTTTTCAATTCTTTCCTTTTAAAAGTTGAAGGCCAAAACCGTTCGATTCGTGTAAAGCGCACTAACTAATGAGCATTTCGCTGGTTGATGCTGGCGTCAACTTAAGCAATCATCAATTTGATGATATTCATGAAGCTGTGTTACAACGTGCCGCTGAGGCAAATGTAACGCAGCTGCTTCTTATCGGCTGCGATCTGCAAAGTAGCCAAGCCTCTCTTAACCTCGCCAAACAATTTAAGCAATTTTGCACTGCGGGGGTTCACCCTCATGATGCAAAAACCGCCGACGAACACCTTGAAGAACACTTAACAACGCTTAGCCAAAACCAGGAAGTAGTTGCTATTGGTGAATGTGGCCTCGATTACAATCGTGACTTTTCTCCTCGGGACGTTCAGCGCAGCGTTTTTAGACGCCAACTGCAGCTAGCTGAGCAGCTGAATATGCCAGTGTATTTGCATGAGCGAGATGCTAGTGAAGATATGCTCGCAATTTTAAGTGACTTCAAAGTACGAGGCGTATTGCACTGCTTTACGGGGGATGAAAAAGCGCTACAAAGTTACCTAGCAATGGAGCTTTATATCGGTGTTACGGGTTGGGTCTGCGATGAACGCCGTGGTGAGCAACTACAAGCCTTAGTGCCATCAATCCCTTTAGAACGCTTGTTAATCGAGACTGATGCGCCTTTTTTAATGCCAAGAAATATTAGACCAAGACCGAAGTCTCGTCGCAATGAACCTCAGAACCTTCCTTATGTGTGTCAGCAAATTGCTGATTTAAAAGGCTGTGAATTTACTGAAGTGGCAAAACAAACTACACTAAACTTTCAGCAATTATTTTCCATAAAGGGTTAAGATGAAGCGCCTATGGTCACTTTGTGGCGTACTCTTCGTTTTTTTATTTACTCCTTATTTATTGGCTAACCCACTTATTGTTAGCTCACAATTTAAGTCTCAACATACGCTAAATGTTGAGTACACCCTTGATCCTATTACTCAACAACAAGCATTTAGCAATGCTAATGTAAAATGGCTGAAAAACCGAGGTGAAACCTTAAATCTAGGCATGACTTTAAAGCCTCTGTGGCTCAAGCTATCGATAAAAAACACATCGTTAAATGATGTCCCCCTGATATTATCGATAGATAACCCTTTACTAGATGAAGTAAGCGTCTTTCATCTGCAAGGTGGGCATGTGTTATTTAACACCAAAATTGGTGACGCCGTTCCTTTAGCTAGTCGGCAAATTAAAAATGAATCGCTGCTAGCCTCATTAACTATTCCAAAAGCCAGCCATTCCGAAATCTTCCTCAAAGTTAAAAACAATGGTGGTTTAAGAGTGCCCCTAAGCCTTTGGAGCCCCTCTGAATATCTAAAACATAAAAGTAAGTTCAATTTATTATACGGCTTATTAGTCGGTTTTATTTTATCTCTCGCACTCACTAATTTAGTGCTTTATGGCTTCTCTAGACGCCGCTATTTCGCCTACACAGGGTTATTACTTACCTTACTTTGGTTGTCGCTAGCCTACCTTTATGGCTATGGTTATCGTTACTTACAACCGAGCGGTTCATCGTTTCAACAGTTAACTATTCCGACTCTATTTTTTATCTGTGGTGCGTTATTTGTGCCCTTGCAAGGCTATATATTCGGCTTTACCAAATCTCGCTTAAATCGCTTTCAGTATTGGCTAGCGTGGGCGGTTGTACTTATTACTGTAACAATGTGGTTCTTACCTATTCATATTGCTATTACACTTTGCTTATTAAGTTTACCTGTGGTGCTTATCATCTTTGCAAGTATTGCTCTAAAGCAGTTTAACCGTGAGTATAAACAGCCTTGTAGCGCTTTTCTAATCGCCCTATTCGCTTTCTTCTGCGCCATTATTTACAGCGCACTTGGGGTATTTAACCCGTTTAATTTAAATATCGGAGTGCTGTCACTTACCTTTATTTGCTTTTTGGTTTGTAGCTTAAGTTTAAGCTATGCAGTTATAAAACTGTTTTTGATGCAGCGCGATGCTGAAGTTGCAGCACAACAAAATGCCTTAGCTGAGAGCAAAGCTAAAGATACTTTAATGCGCGAGCGCCTTGAACTGCAAGAACAAGCTCGCCAAGACCTTGAAGCGAATATCGAGGAGCGTACCTTTGAGTTACAAGTGACATTACGCGAGCTTGAAGAGAAAAACCGAGAGCTTGAACAACTCAATATGGAAGACGCGCTGACAAAAACCAAGAACCGCCGTTACTTCGATAAAAAGCTACTAATGGATATTCGCCGCTCGCGACGTGAACAAACACCTTTAGCCATCATCATGTTAGATATTGACCATTTCAAAGTAATTAATGACACCTACGGTCATTTAACCGGTGATCAAACCATTCAATCAGCTGCCGATGTCATTAAACAGCACCTGAAACGACCTCTCGATGAAGTGGCGCGCTACGGCGGCGAAGAATTTGTCGTGCTGTTGCCTAATACGCCACTGACAGGTGCATTAGAAATTGCCGAACAAATACGCAAAGCAGCCCAAAATACTGATATAATAGTTGCCGGAACAACGATTAAATTTACTTTGAGTGCAGGTGTTTACAGCGCAATTGCTGAAGACATTAATAACCCAAGTTTATTCACTGACTATGCCGACAAAGCCTTATATCATGCCAAGCAAACAGGTCGAAATCGCGTAGTGAGTTATCCTCTACCAGACTAGGAGTATACAAAGCATGGCCCAATCAGGACTCGACCTTTTCCCTTATACACGTATGCGCCGCATGCGTCGTGATGACTTCTCTCGTCGCCTAATAGCTGAAAACCAACTAACTGTTAATGACCTTATTTTTCCTGTATTTGTGTTAGAAGGTAAAAACCGCCGCGAAGCTATTGAGTCTATGCCTGGCATTGAGCGTCTTTCTATCGATTTACTACTTGAAGAAGCAAAAGAGCTTGTTGAATTAGGTGTCCCTGCTGTGGCAATTTTCCCGGTAACACCGAGCGATAAAAAATCTCTACTTGCTGAAGAAGCCTATAACCCAGATGCATTAGCACAACGCACTGTTCGCGCACTTAAAGAAGCTTTTCCTACATTAGGTGTGATCACAGATGTTGCACTTGACCCGTTCACTGTTCATGGTCAAGACGGCATTATCGATGAAGACGGTTATGTGATTAACGATGTAACAACTGAAATTTTAGTTAAACAAGCGCTATCGCATGCCGAAGCGGGTGCGGATGTAGTCGCACCATCAGACATGATGGATGGACGTATTGGTGCTATTCGTGAAGCACTCGAAGCCGAAGGTCATATCCACACTCGTATTATGGCTTACTCTGCAAAATACGCTTCAAGCTACTATGGCCCATTCCGTGATGCGGTAGGCTCTGCAGGTAACTTAAAAGGGGCAGACAAAAAGACCTATCAAATGGACCCAGCCAACTCAGATGAAGCGATTCGTGAAGTAGCCCTCGATCTGCAAGAAGGTGCAGACATGGTGATGGTAAAACCAGGTATGCCATATTTAGATGTAGTACGCCGCGTAAAAGATGAGTTTGGTGTACCCACTTTTGCTTACCAAGTAAGTGGTGAATATGCCATGCATAAAGCAGCCATTGATAACGGCTGGCTTGCAGAAGAAGCAATAATCATGGAATCATTACTAGCATTTAAACGTGCTGGCGCCGATGGCATCCTGACTTATTTTGCAAAACAAGCAGCTATTTGGTTAAAAAATAACTAATCTAAAGTAAATGTTCTAAAAATTGGTAATTATTCCTATTTTATTAACATTTTGTATTTAATTTGTCATAGATTTTTCTTAAAGTACTGTGTCCCATATTGGGACTTTTATAATACATACACGGGAAAAATAATGATAAATACAAAATTAACGCCGCTCGCGCTTGTGATTGCAAGCCTGAGCGCACCTGCTTCTGCCAACCTAATCATCTCTGAATACGTTGAAGGAAGCTCTAACAATAAAGCGGTAGAGCTTTACAACACTTCTGGTGCTGAGCTATCGCTTGACGGTTACACCATCTCTTTATACTCAAATGGTAATGGCGATTTAGCAGATCCTAATAACAGCTTAGCTTTAACCGGTACTCTTGCAGCAAATGCAACCTACGTTATTGTTAATGCAGGCTCTGCAGATGAGTTAAAAGCCAATGCGGACATTGAATCAACAATCACTTATTTCAACGGTGATGACGCATTAGTGCTAACTAAAGACGGTGCAATTGTTGATAGCTTTGGTCAACTGGGCGTAGATCCAGGTTCAGCATGGGATGAAGGCGGCGTTTCAACACAAAATAAAACACTTCGCCGTAAAGCTACAATCACTTCAGGCCGTACTGATGCAACCTCAGCGTTTAATCCAAGCGATGAGTGGGAGCAATTCGACCAAGACGATTTCAGCAATATAGGTCAATATGGTGAGAGCACAGAGCCAACGCCTGAACCAGAGCCAGTTACTCCTCTTGAGTGTGGTGCAGAAAAAACCTTAATCAGCGCAATTCAAGGTGAAGGCGGCGACAGCCCGCTTATAGACACTGAAGTAGAAGTTGAAGGTGTTGTTACAGCTGACTTCCAAGGTGATGACCAACTAAAAGGCTTCTTCATTAGCTCACTTGCTGCTGATATTGATGAAAATGCACTTACTTCTGAAGGTGTATTCGTTTATTTCGCAGATACCGACGTTGCTGTTGGTGACCATGTGCGCGTTAAAGGTAGCGTGGCTGAATACTACAGCGCAACACAACTAGGCGATGTTAGCCAAGTTGAGATCTGTGCGACAGGTTTATCTACTGACGCAACCGCTATTTCTTTACCAGTTACTGACGTGGCAGACCTTGAAGCTTACGAAGGTATGTTAGTAACTATAGATCAACCTTTAGTCGTTAATAACAACTACGGTCTTGGTCGCTATGGTGAAGTTGACTTAGGTACTGAGCGTTTATACCAAGGTACTCAAGTTGCGCTACCAGGCGATACAGCAAATGCTGTTGAAGCTGAAAACCTGAAAAAACAAATCTTAATCGACGATGGTTCAACAAAGCAAAACCTTGATCCTATTGCCTACCCAGGTACGGGCCTTGATGCCTATAACACGTTACGTTTAGGCGATACTGTTAATACGATTACGGGTGTAATGGGGTACAGCTTCGACCGTTACCGTATTCACCCAACAGTACAACCTGAATTCACTGCAACTAACCCTCGTACAGATGCTCCAGAGCTTAACGAAGATGCAGACCTACGTGTAGCAAGCTTCAACGTATTAAACTATTTCAATGGTGATGGCCAAGGCGCAGGCTTCCCTACTAGCCGTGGTGCTGATAGCGAAGAAGAGCTGATTCGCCAAGAAGCTAAATTAGTTAGCGCAATTACAGCTATTAACGCTGATGTTATTGGCTTAATGGAAATCGAAAATGACGGTTTCGGTGAAAATAGCGCTATTGCTAGCCTAGTATCTGCACTTAATGATGAAGATGCAGAAAATACCTACGCATTTGTTGATTTCGGTGTTGACCAAATTGGTACTGATGCAATCACAACAGCACTGATTTATCGATCAAATAAAGTATCTGAAGTTGGTAAGGCTGCTCATACTACAGTAGAACCTTTCGATTACAGTAATCGCCCGCCAATTGCACAAAGCTTCCAATCTCTTGAAAGCGAAGAAATCTTCACTGTTGCCGTTGCCCACCTAAAATCTAAAGGCGGCTGTGGTAGCGCTGAAGGTAATAATGCTGACTTAGGCGATGGTCAAGCATGTTGGAATGAAATCCGTGTTGCGGGTGCAAATGCATATGCTGATTGGTTAGCAACTTACCCAACTGAAGTTGAAGATGAAGATATCATCCTAGTCGGTGATATGAACTCTTATGCGATGGAAGATCCTATCCGTGCATTTGCAGACAAAGGTCTGAAGAGTGCGGTTGCAGAACTAGACGGCGACACATTAGGTTACTCTTATAGCTTCTCTGGCCGCATTGGTAGCCTTGACCACGCACTAGTCTCTGAATCTATGCTTGCTAAAGTTGTCGCTGCTACGGATTGGCATATCAATGCCGATGAGCCAATCAGCCTAGACTACAACCTTGAGTATAAGTCATCGACACAACAAGCTAGCCTATACTCTGACAATGCATACCGCGCATCTGATCACGACCCAGTGATTGTTGATATTCAATCTGCAGAGCCTATTCCTGCAGAGCAGGCACCAGTAATCGAAGCGAGTCAATCATTCGAAATCGTAGAAAATAGTGAAATTGGCGCTGTGATTGGCCAACTAGTTTTCTCTGATGGTGATGCTGATTACACCCCAGTAGTAAGCTTTAGCATTGAAGGTGAGCATGCTGATGCGATTGCAATTAGTGCTGCAGGTGAAATCACAGTGGCTAAAGAGCTAGACTTCGAAGAAGAAGACAAGCTTACGCTGATGATCCGTGCAGAAGATAGCGCAGGTAACCTATCAGAAGCACAACTGCTATACATCAACATCACAAACGATGAAGCTGATGATGAAGTAGAAGATGTAGCTGAAGAAGTTGAAGAAGAAACAGAAGAAGAGTCAAAAGACGATGATTCTGGTTCATTTGCTTGGTTAAGCTTACTTGCTTTACCATTTGCACTTCGTCGTCGTATGAAAAAATAAACGACACTGCATATGAATAAGGCCGCATTTCGCGGCCTTTTTTATTTCAGTTCACTTAATTTAGCATTATTGAGGCTTGCTAGTATTAGGCTTTACATTGCAGATTAGGCTTTATGGCACAACCTGCTTTTGACTTATAGAGCTTAGCAATGTCAATCTGTTGCAGCTCATCAATCTGCCAGTTCATAAACTGGTGTGTTTTACCATTCGCTAAGGTAATTTTAAATACTGTGATGAATGCCATTGGGTTAAATTCAACAGTGACAATATCTTCAGCGTTGATGTAACGCTTACCTAATCCTCGCGAATAACAAATCCCCGCCTTGTAACAGTGTAAGAAGCGCAGTTCTAAAAAATTTAATAGAGTAATAAATAGCAGAACAGGCAACAATAGCATCAAAATTGATGCTCCTAGCAAAGTAACGCTTAATGCAACAAGAATAGCCAGTGCTATCTTGCTTCCCTGTAGAGTCCAATTAGGACTTAACTTAATCGTTTTCATGAGTATATTTCTATAGTTGTAATATTTAATAAGCAGACGTTTAATACAAAATGATTAAAAAATCATTCGGGCGCCATTTTACATAGACTAAAAAAGGTACACAAGGTACAAAAAAGCACTTTTTTACTAGAACAAAGTAATTAGCCTACAACTTACTAATAAGCTTATATATTTCTTGAAAACTAAATTTGTATTAAAATCGTACAATTTAAGATCAGCAGCACTTAAATCGTATTAGCTATTTAGAAAATACTTTAAAAGTGCGATATCTGTACCGGTACATTAATAACTCAAAGCTGAATGGTTAATTAACATACAAAGGAAAGAAATGATTACTTTGTAATCGAAAAAATTACGACAATACATTTACGATTTTTAGGCAATAAAAAACCCGCAACAAGTGCGGGTTTTTTTAAAAGAAGTTAAGAAGCTAATTACTTAGCAGCTTTTTTCTCTTTTTCTGCAGCGATTACTGTTTCAGCAACGTTTGCAGGACATGGTGCGTAGTGTGAGAACTCCATAGAGAACTGACCACGACCAGAAGTGATAGTACGTAAGTGGCCGATGTAACCGAACATTTCAGAAAGTGGTACATCACCCTTGATGCGAACGCCCATTGCGCCAGCTTCTTGGTCTTTGATCATACCACGACGACGGTTAAGGTCACCGATTACGTCACCTACGTTGTCTTCCGGAGTGAATACGTCAACTTTCATGATTGGCTCAAGAAGTTGTGCACCCGCTTTAGGGATAGACTGACGGAAAGCGCCTTTAGCAGCGATTTCGAACGCGATTGCTGATGAGTCAACTGCGTGGAAAGCACCGTCGAAAAGCTCAACTTCAACGTCTAATACTGGGAAGCCAGCTAGAACACCTTCTTGCATCATTGATGCGAAGCCTTTCTCAACTGCAGGCCAGAATTCTTTAGGTACGTTACCACCAACAACTGATGAAGAGAACGTGAAGCCTGAGTTTTGCTCGCCTGGCTTGATGCGGTAATCGATCTTACCGAATTGACCAGAACCACCAGATTGTTTCTTATGCGTGTAGCTATCTTCGATTTCTTTCGTGATAGTTTCACGGTAAGCAACCTGAGGTTGACCAACAACTAGGTCTACGCCGTAAGTACGCTTAAGGATATCTACTTTGATATCTAAGTGAAGCTCACCCATACCTTTAAGGATGGTTTCGCCTGAATCTTCGTCAGTTTCAACTTGGAATGAAGGATCTTCTGCAACCATCTTACCGATCGCGATACCCATCTTCTCGTTACCGCCTTTGTCTTTAGGAGCAACAGCGATTGAGATTACTGGATCAGGGAAGATCATCGCTTCAAGTGTACATTCGTGCTTAGGATCACAAAGAGTGTGACCAGTTTGAACGTTCTTCATACCAACAACAGCGATGATGTCACCCGCTTGTGCTTCAGTAAGTTCGTTACGCTCGTCAGCTTGCATCTCAACCATACGGCCGATACGCTCTGTTTTACCAGTTGCTGAGTTAAGGATTGTGTCACCTTTCTTCATGCGACCAGCGTAGATACGGATGAACGTAAGTGCACCGAAACGGTCGTCCATGATTTTGAACGCTAACGCTTTAAGTGGCTCATCTGCAGAAACAGTTGCTACTTCACCAGTAGGCTCACCAGTTTCAGGATCAGTTAGAGGTTGTGGGTCAACTTCTGTAGGCGAAGGTAGGTAATCTACAACCGCGTCTAGTACTAACTGCATACCTTTGTTTTTGAATGCAGAACCACAGTATGTTGGGAAGAACGCAAGATCACGAGTACCTTTACGGATACAACGTTTGATGTCTTCTAGAGAAGGCTCTTCACCTTCCATGTAAGCCATCATTAGGTCTTCGTCTTGCTCAACAGCAGACTCAACAAGCATCTCATGGTATTCATCAACTTTGTCTACCATGTCAGCTGGAACGTCTTGTACTTCGTAGTTTTCAGGAAGACCAGTGTCATCCCAAACGTATGCTTTTTTCTCAAGTACGTCTACAACACCAATGAATTGGTCTTCGATACCGATTGGTAAAGTCATAACTAGTGGGTTAGCACCTAGTACTTTCTCAACTTGACCTACAACGCGGTAGAAATCAGCACCCATACGGTCTAATTTGTTTACGAAGATTACACGTGCAACTTCTGATTCGTTCGCATAACGCCAGTTAGTTTCTGACTGCGGCTCAACACCACCAGAACCACAGAATACACCGATACCACCGTCTAGTACTTTAAGTGAACGGTATACTTCTACTGTGAAGTCAACGTGTCCCGGAGTATCGATAACGTTTAAGCGGTGGCCTTTCCACTCACAAGTTACAGCTGCTGATTGGATTGTAATACCGCGCTCAGCTTCTTGTTCCATGAAGTCAGTAGTAGACTCACCGTCGTGTACCTCACCAGTCTTATGAATTTTACCCGTAAGCTTAAGGATACGCTCAGTGGTGGTAGTTTTACCCGCGTCAACGTGGGCGAAAATACCAATATTTCTGTACTTCGATAAATCTGCCATTATTTTACTCTTAATAAAGTCGAAAAATTATTCGGCGGGAGTATAGCATTACTTAAAGCGAACATCACCATCGAAGTCGCTTAAAATGCAATCAATTTTATAAAATTTTTCTATGCTCAGGATAAGCGGCACTTTTTAACGTGCCGAACAGTGAATTTATGCTACTAAAATCGCTAATTTAGCACTGATTTGGCTATTAAATGATGCGATTAGCTGCTTGTCATTTTATAACAGCGCTCAGGTCGCCCGATACTTCCGTAGCTCTGATCAGCACTGACTTGCTCAGCTTCAAGCAAGTATTCGAGGTAACGACGGGCTGTTGAGCGGCTTACGCCGACTAAATCACCCATTTGCTGAGCAGTAAAAGCCGTGCCAATATTCGCTCTAAAAGCTTTTAAGATCTTTTGCAAAGTAAGCTGATCCACCCCTTTTGGCAGCCTAACTGGGGCTTTTAACTGTTCTTGCGATCCAAATAAAGTATCGACCATAGATTGGGTTACTTCATCGGCATCTGACAAACATTGTTGCCTTGCTTCAAATCGCGCTAGCGCTTGATCTAAGCGATTTAGCATTAATGGTTTAACTAAGAAGTCACAGGCACCAAGCTGCATGGCTTTTTCCAGTGTTTCTACTTCTTTTGCTGCGGTTAACAGCATTACTTCGCTTTTCATTTCTTCGCGGCGTAATTCATTGAGTAAATCAAGGCCATTACCATCGGGTAAATGAATATCGAGCAAAATTAAATCGGCGTTAATCGCCGATAATAACGCTTTCGCAGTGGCAAGATTGCCTGCAATACCCACAACCTGATATTGCCCCTGACGCAGTGTTTGCCGCGTCCCTTGTTGGCCAGCAACGCCATGAGGAAGTAATAAGTATTGCGCCAATAATTGGGCTACTTCAACTTCGTCTTCAACAATGACAACTGAGTAAGTCATGTTCTTTACCTTTTATTTATAGGCTGATCATTTTTTATTATTTTGGAATGTAGACACTTAAGCGTGCCCCCATCAGATCAGACTCACCTATTTCTAAACTACCACGACACGAATCTAAGTTGGTTTTAACTAAATAAAGGCCGATACCATGCTCAGCCCCTGACTTAGAACTGTATTGTGGTGTAAATATCACATCCTTGTCATCGCCTAAACCAAAACCGCTGTCTTCAACATCAAACAATAATGTTTTGCTGGTTTCATCAACCGTAACACGAACCTTAGGGGTACGTGTATCGCTAGCTCGAATAGCAGCTTCAATTGCGTTATCAATCAAATTGCCAAGTATCGAGACAACCCGTTCAAGCATATCTTTACGGGTGATCGATCCTAATAAGCTATCTGGATTAAGCTCAAGTATCACGTTTAATTCACGGGCTTTATGGTATTTACCAACCAATAAACCTGCTAGTACCGGATCTTGGATCCTTTCGAGTAAATGATGGATCTGCGCTTGCGAGCCTTTACTTTCTTGACCAATTAACTCAATCGCCTGATCCGTTTGCCCCATCTGAATTAACGCACCAATTAAGTTTAGCTTGTTCGAGTAATCATGCGTTTGCACTCGTAATAACTCAGCAAAGGCTTGCACTTTGGTTAATTGCTGCGATAAATATTCAAGCTCATCCGCAGGGCGCATACTCAATAAAATACCATCAGCCTGACCTTGCACTTGCAATGCATATCGCGACAACACAATGCGTTTATCGGCGGCAAATAATTCAAAACCAACAATCGGACGCTGTTGGTTATGCATTAAAAACTCACTATGTTCAGGAAGTAAGTCTGCAAGTTTAAGTGGTTGATGAATACAGCTGGTCGGTTTACCGAGGATTTCGCAGGCACGTTGATTTAAGTTACGTACATTACCTTCAGGATCGAGGGCGATAATGCCGCTACGAACAGTATTCAAAATAGCATCTTGCTCAGAGAACAACCGTGCTATTTCATCAGGCTGTAAACCAAAAATAGCATTACGAACCCGTTGACCAATATACACCGCGGCCAAAATACTTAAACCGACTAACAACAAACCCCAAAGCATAATTTCAGCACTGCGAGCACGAATAAGCGGTTCAATTGATTGCACTAAAAAGCCAACCGATACCAAGCCGATGACTTCGCCTCGCTCTGAGAGCACAGGGACTTTGCCACGAATAGACTCGCCCAAACTTCCTTTTGCAATCGACACATAACGCTCACCACGCAGTGCCGCTTTACTGTCACCACCCACCATCGGCTTACCGAGCTTGTCGGGGTCTGGGTGAACAATGCGGCGGGTATTGTTATCGCCAATCACGATAAAGCTGGCTGCGGTGAGTTCACGAATATGCTCTATTTGCATATTTAACTCATCAAGCCCTTGCTTGGTTTGCAATGCGTTTTGCACGTCATCCCGTGAGGCTATACTGGTTGCGAGCGCAAGCGCTTTATCGCCCATGTGGTTATGTAAGCTTTCTGCGGTGATCTGATACACCAAAGCGCCAAACAATACAGCCTGTAAAACACATAGACCGGTAACCCAAATGATGAGCCGCGTTTCTAAGCGCTTAGGTTTTTTAACCACATGCTGAAATGGGTTTAGCTTATTGGTGTATCTCATATCAGTGCCTTGTTCTACGCATGTTGCTCTGCTTGCGTAGCTGCTTTTTCTTTACGACGTTGGACAATATAGTCTTTCAGTGGGAACAACAACACTAAGATCGAAATCACAAAAATACTCAGTGTTAATGGGCGGTCCCATAAAAAGCTTAGTGAACCATCTGAAATCATCATGGCACGACGGAAGTTTCGCTCAATCATATCACCGAGGATAAAGCCAAGTAATAAAGGCGCCATCGGGAAAGCTAACAAGCGAAGCACCAAGGCCACCAGCGCAAAGCCCACCATCATAAATAAATCAAAGGTGTTAAATGACACTAAGTACACACCAATTAAGCTGAAGAATAAAATCATCACTGTCAGCACAGATTTAGGCATTGCCAACACTTTAGCGAAATATGGGATCAACGGCAGATTCAAAATCAGCAGTACAATATTGCCAAAGTACATACTGACAATGACAGCCCAAAACACGCTTGGGTTTTCTTGCATTAACATAGGGCCCGGCTGAATACCGTAGGCAATTAATGCACCTAGCATAATAGCTGTTGTACCAGAGCCTGGAATACCTAAAGTCAGTAATGGTACAAATGAGCCAGTACAAGCTGCATTATTAGCCGACTCGGGTGCCGCTAAGCCACGCATCGAACCCTTACCAAATTTATCTTTCAGCGCTTTTGGAGCAAGATTACGCTCAGTGGCATAGGCCATAAAGCTGGCAATGGTTGCCCCTGCGCCCGGTAACACACCGACTATAAAACCAAGTAAAGATGAGCGACCAACCACAGGAGCCATGTCTTTTACTTCTTCTTTAGTCAGTTTTGTTGAGCCAATTTTTGGCGTATCAGGATCATCAATTTTTTTATCTGGTTCAGCTTCAGGGCGTGCCACATTAATCAGCGCCTCAGCCAACGCAAACGTTGCCATCGCTACTAATAAAAAGCTAATACCATCTAATAAATCAGCTTGGCCAAAAGTAAAGCGCTCGGTACCTGAAGAGGGATCAATACCTACCGTTGCCAGCATTAAGCCAAATACCGTCATCATCATGGCTTTTAAGAATTGCCCTTTATTAGAGAACGCAGCGATAGCCGTTAAGCCTAAAAACATCAGTACAACATAATCAGGCGATTGGAAACTTAATGACACTTTCGCTAATAATGGCGCAGCCACCATCAATAAAATGGCGCCAATGGTCCCGCCTATAAAGGATGAATAAGCTGCAATCGCAAGGGCTTTACCTGCCTTACCTTGTTTTGCTAGTGGGTAACCATCAAACGATGACGCTACCGTGCCTGCCACACCCGGCGCATTAATCAAAATAGAAGAAGTAGAGCCACCGAATATAGCCCCATAGTAAACACCGGCCATTAAAATCATGCCCGAATCAGCACCGATGCTGTAAGTTATTGGGATCATCAACGCAATCGCGGTAATTGGGCCAAGGCCCGGTAGCATACCGATGAACGTGCCAACAAAGCAGCCAACAATTACATATAACAAGTTGTTCCAGTCGAGTACGGTCGACAAACCTAACATAATTCCATCAAGCATAACTTAACTCCACAGATTGCCAGGTACTAAGTAAATGCCCAGTACTTGTGTCATTAAAAACCAAAAAACCACGGCCACAGGCACAGAAGCAAACAACAACACTGCCTTACGGCGTTCGCCCATGATAAAAAAGCCCGTAATTAAAAATGCACTGGTGGCAATTAAAAAACCGAACGGTTCAAGCATGGCGCTATAAGCAACCATTAAAACCAACAATGCAAAGGTACGTAGTAAGTTGCCCTTACTGAGTAGCTCTGCTTTTTCTGCAGGCGCTTGCTTTAATAAGTTGGCACCAATCGATAGTACACACACCACGATACCAAATACTGCATACACTTTTGGTAAGGTTGCAGAAGTAACGCTTTCGTACTCTTCAAATGGCATAAGTGGAATTTGCCAAGCCACAAGGGCGTAGAGGGTAAAGAGGACCAAGAATAAACTTGGTCCAATTAGTTCACGGTTTAACATCGTCTAACCTTAGCCTCGGATAAAACCAAGTTCTTTCATTACAACGCGTAATTGCGCTTCTTGCTGCTCAAGCGATTTAATAAACGCTTCTTTTTCTTGAAATAGATTTAGCCAACCATTACGGGCACGAACCGCTTCCCATTCAGGAGTTTGTTGCAGCTTACGTAGCTTTTCTGTGTACTCGGCTAGTTTGTCTGCCGGTAAATCTGGGGTTGCAAAAAAGCCGCGCCAGTTTACGAACTCCATGTCGTAACCGAGCGACTTTAAGGTTGGAATTGCTGGGTAATCTGGCAATTTATCTGCAGAAGTCACCGCTAAAATACGTGCCTGACCACCATTAGCGACTTCGAGTGCTTCACTTAAGCCTGTTGAAAGTAAGTTGACCTCACCCGACAGTAAACCAGCTTTCGCTTTACCACCGGCATCGTAAGGAATGTAACGTAATCGACGACCATCAAGACCCGCCGCTTTAACCGCTTGTGCAGCCACTAAGTGATCCATGCTGCCGCGCGCAGAGCCACCTGCTACTTTTACAGAGCCTGGGTCTTTTTTCATTGCATCAATAACGTCTTGCCATGTTTTAAATGGCGAGTCATTACGCACCACAAATGCACCATAATCAGCAATCATGCTGGCAACTGGTGTTAAATCGCGATAACTGTAAGGAATTTTGCCTGATAATGCGCGCAGTACGATAGGCGTTGAGTTAACCATCAACATATCGCCTTTTTTAGTGCCCGACTCAATCAAGTAAGCAATTGCACGGCCACCGCCGCCGCCCGACATATTCTGAAACGATGCATTATCTTCAATGCCCGCTTTTACCATTGCTTCACCAACACCACGTGCTGTGGTATCCCAACCGCCGCCTGGGCCACCCGGTACCAAAAAGTGTAAGTTTGCTAATGCCAGTGGGCTGGCTACTAATAATGAAGCTGCTAAAACAGATCTTTTTAATGATTTAAACATAGTCATAATGCACGACTCCTAAAATAAGTACTGCATACGAGCACTGATGCCCATACCTGAATCTTCATCACCTACCAGCGTAGAAGCACCAGCACCATCAACATCGCTGTAAATCAGGTTGCCCATAAATTTGATATCGCTGCTTAGGTAATATGATGTGCCTAATGTATAAGTGGTTACGTCGGTACCTTGCTGTTTGCTGCTAGCGTTCATTTGTGACACACGGGCAACAAGCTCCCATGCATCTTTAATCCCTTTTGGTTGTACAAATAATGCTGAGCCTGCTTTGTAACGGCGCTGCTCACCGCCTAAGAAGTAACTTGCCGATACATGAAAGCCATCAAGACGTTCACCATCAAGCTCGTTGCTACTATCTACCGTATCAAGGTAACGGCTGGCATATTCAGCCTCTAGAGTGAATGCATTCGCTTGGTAGGCAAATTCAAGACCGCTTTGCGACATGCTATTTAGCGCTGCGGTTTCACCACCGACTGCGTAATCCACTAAGCGAACATTGGTTTCACGCACTTCACCACGGGCAAAACGAGCGCTTAAATCATTGTCGCCCATATCACGATAAGAGTGCCAAGCACCTAAATGAATCACATCACCCGGTGCTGCACTAGACCAAGTTAAGCGACCTGTTACAGCCAATGTCAGTTTGTCATCTTCGTCATGGCCCGATGCACCAAACGCATCGTTTTTGTAAACACCCACGGCGTAACGTAAGCCTGAATCTTTAAAGTATTGATAAGCTGAGATACCCCAGCGGAAGAAAGGCGAGAAGGTGTTAGCAAGGGTGCTACGCTCAATAGTATTAATGTGTTTAGAACTAGTTAGCGCATTGAGCGACATGTCTTCACGAATTTTACCGGCTTTTACTTTTAAGCCGTTGTCGAATGCATAACGTACACGCGCTAACACGATTTCAGCCGTGCCTTCAGAAAATTCGAGTAGTAATTTGTGATCCCAGTTGCCATGTTCACTTTCAACATAAGTACGGATACGACGTGGGAAGAAGTCGCTGCCTCCAGCGCCATCATTGTCGGCATTGTAAGCACCGTCGAAATAGTTGTAATCAAGTTGCACGCGACCACCAAATTCTAGGTTGAAGCCGCTAGATGTTTTTAATGAATCCACTTCTTTTTGAAGTGCATCGAGTTGTTGCTGTAGTTGTTCAGTGTCGCTTTGTGCGAATGCTGATGTACTTGCTAACGCCGCTGCAACGGCTAAAGCGAGCTGTGTGTTACTTGCTTTCATGAATTACTCCACACCAGATTATAGTTATTTGTTGTCGTTGATCGGCCGACTGCAAACGGCGATCTGGTTTGGAGCATAGTGTTAACGATAGATTAACGAAATGTTTAGGGGGTAAGTTGCATTGATGATGATAAATGGCTTTTTGTTCATAAAACCCATGAACAAAAAGCA
Source organism: Pseudoalteromonas sp. P1-26 (assembly GCF_001401795.1). Classification (NCBI taxonomy): domain Bacteria; kingdom Pseudomonadati; phylum Pseudomonadota; class Gammaproteobacteria; order Alteromonadales; family Pseudoalteromonadaceae; genus Pseudoalteromonas; species Pseudoalteromonas sp. P1-26. Next base: position 160,035 of record NZ_LKDX01000001.1, read on the forward strand.
CATTACTGGGGGTTAGTATAAAATCTAGGCAAATTAGCTGCTTAAAAGTCGCAAAACTAGCTAAAAGTCATCTCAGGAACGTCACCAGAGACAATAAGTTTGCCCTGTGTCTTAGCAATAATCTCATCAACCGAGACACCTGGCGCACGCTCTAATAAATGAAATGCACCGTCTTTAATTTCTAAAAGTGCCAAATCGGTGATCACTTTATTGATACAACCAACGCCCGTTAACGGCAAACTACATTCGGTCAGCAGTTTTGATTCGCCATGCTTGTTGGCATGGGTCATAGTACAAATAATGTTTTTAGCACCAGCCACCAAGTCCATCGCACCGCCCATTCCTTTAACCAGCTTTTTCGGGATCATCCAACTAGCTATGTTGCCGTTTTGGTCTACTTCAAACGCGCCCAGCACGGTTAAATCAACGTGGCCGCCGCGGATCATGGCAAAGCTTTCTGCGGAGCTAAATATAGCCGCCCCCGTTGCAGCGGTGACCGTTTCTTTACCTGCGTTGATCATATCGGCATCAACTTGGTCTGCACTTGGGTATGGCCCCATACCGAGTAAACCATTTTCAGATTGCAGCATCACTTCGATGCCATCAGGGACGTAATTAGCAACCAAGGTTGGAATACCTATACCTAAGTTAACGTAGTAACCATCCTGTAGTTCCATCGCCACGCGTTTAGCGATTTGTTCTCGTGATAATGCCATCAGCGTGCTCCTTATTGATTCTCTTGCTTAGTGGTAACTTTCTCGATGCGCTTTTCAAATTCACCTTTAATCACTCGGTCAATATAGATACCCGGCGTGTGAATTTGGCTTGGCTCTAGTTCCCCTGGCTCAACAATTTCTTCAACTTCAAGAACCGTAATTTTGCCTGCGGTTGCTGCCATCGGATTAAAGTTCATCGCCGTATGACGATAAATGCAGTTACCGTAGCGATCTGCTTTCCACGCTTTAACTATCGCAAAGTCGCCAGTAATGCTTGGCTCTAATAAATAATCGCGACCATTAATATTGCGGGTTTCTTTACCGTCAGCCACCGGTGTACCGACACCCGTTGCGGTATAAAATGCAGGAATACCCGCACCACCAGCACGCATTTTTTCAGCTAAAGTGCCTTGCGGTGTGAGCTCAACTTCAAGTTCACCATTTAATAGTTGCTGCTCAAATAGCGCGTTTTCACCAACGTAAGAGGCAACCATCTTACTGATTTGCTTGTCTTCAAGTAGCACTCCTAAACCAAAACCATCAACGCCACAGTTATTCGATACCACTGTTAAACCACGAGTGCCTTGACGTTTAATTTGCGCAATTAGTCCTTCAGGAATACCGCATAAACCAAAACCACCGGCTATCACTGTCATGCCATCTTCAAGGCCAGCCATCGCTTCGCTATAACTTGTAACTACTTTATCAAAACCTGCCATTGGCTCCTCCTATTGTGCAGTCCAACCGCCATCAATGGCGATTGCTTGGGCGGTAATATTGCGTGCTGCATCGGCCATTAAAAAGCTAACGGTATGCAGGATCTCATCTAAGCCGATAAATGCTTTTTTCGGCATCGGTGCTAACATAATTGTGTCGATCACTTGTTGCTCAGAAATGCCATGTTCTTTAGCTTGCGAGGCAATTTGTTGCTCCACAAGCGGCGTTTTTACATAGGCTGGGCACACAGTATTAATCGTGATGTTGGCATCACCCGTTTCGAGTGCCATGGTTTTAGCAAAGCCGATTAAGCCATGTTTTGCAGCGATATAAGCCGACTTATATTTAGACGCCACCATGGCATGAATTGAGCCAATATTAATGATGCGACCAAAATCTTGCTCACGCATACGAGGGAGTACCGCCTTGGTCATCATCGCTGGGCCAACGAGCATAACTTGCTGTAAGAACTGCCATTTATCAGCCGGGAAATCTTCAAGCTTTGCCACGTGCTGAATACCCGCATTATTAATAAGTACATCAATTGGCTGATTAAGCTCAGTGAAAAACTGCTCTATTGCATCACTATCTGCCACATTAAGGGCATACCCTTCGGCGCTACCACCTTGCTCAACAATGCCTATCGCCGCTTGTTGTGCTGCTTGCTGATTTAAATCAGTCACAATAATAGTGTGACCTTGCATCGCCAGTTGCTGGGCAACATATAGACCAATACCACTGGCTGCACCGGTAATTAAAACTGTTTTGCTCATCGGGTTACTCCTCTAAAAACTCACTGATAAGCTGCGCTTTCGGGGCGATTGAGAAAATGCCATCAAGGTGTCCCCAGCCCCCTTCTATTTCTGAAATCTCAACGTCTTTACCTGCCGCTTTCATGGTGTCAAACACAGTACGCATGTTTTCAGGGCGAAGCAGTAAGTCGTTCGTTGCGGGTAGTAATAATGTTTTGGCAGAGACATTTTTAAGTGCCGTTGTTAAATCACTTTGCATGCCAGCTGTAAATAGTTGTGATGCCCGGACCAAATAAAGTACATGGTTGGCATCTTGCGTTTTCGCTCGTGCCATTGCGCGTTGAGCGAGTACTTGGTTTAACTTAGGCAAGGTGCGAATATCTTTTAATGCACCTTCATCCAATACATTAAAGTCAGGGAAGCTCGCGTTATAAATAATTGGATGCATCGCATCTTGTGTAATATTAAGCATGGTTGCCGCTAAGCCATCTAACGGGCGCTCTTTGCCGTAGTAATTACCTTGCTGCCAGTTTTTATCTAAACGAATTGGTAACGCCCATTTTTCAAGTGCCGCAACTGTCCATGCATCCATAGTTGCAGCGCCAATCACATGAATTAAACGCTCTACTTTATCTGGGTAACGTGTTGCCCACTCAAGTGCTTGAAACGAGCCCATTGATGCGCCCATCACAGCATGTAATTTAGTGATACCTAGGCTGTCGAGTAAGCGCTTTTGCACATTCACAAAGTCAGTAATCGTAACCACAGGAAAATCTAAGCCATAAGGTTTGCCTGTTTTTGGATTCGTTGACGCAGGGCCTGTGGTGATGACATTTTCATCATGCCAGTTGGCATTCACTAAGGTATCTGAGCTAATCACATAATATTTATTCGTATCGATAGCTTTACCTGGGCCGATAATCGCATCCCAATAACCCGGTAGGGCGTCATCCGCTTTATATTTACCTGCGGCATGAGAAGTACCTGAGAAGTAATGAGTGATTAAAATCACGTTATCTTTATTGGCGTTTAGTTTTCCGTAACTTTCCCAGCCAATATCAACTTGATCTAAAGTCACACCAGACACAGTGGTAAAATCTTTTGTCGTAAAATGCTGTTTTTCCACCAGCATGGTGTCGGCTTTATTTGCAGCGCCAAACGCAGTGCTACTAAATACAACCAGCCATAGCAAAATTATTAATTTGGTTTTCATTGCTGTTCCTTAAAAGATAATAAAGAGTCCAAGTGCCAATGCGACACCGATAAGCGGAATAACCGCAGTGAGTGCTGCCATTGACCAATACGCTCGTTGATGCGTTTCTTTACAGATAGCGCGTATTGTTGTGACCACATAACCATTATGCGGCAAGGTATCGAGGGCTCCAGAGCTAATTGCCACTACTCGGTGCAGTTGTTCAGGGTTTACACCCATGTCTAAATAACCTGGTGCGACAAGGGGTAATGCAATGGCTTGCCCGCCAGAAGCAGACCCTGTTAAGCCGGCAATTACACTGACCGCAACCGCAGCACCAACCAGTTCATTCCCCGGCATATGGGTCATCACATCGACAGCGGCGGTAAATGCTGGTGATACTTTCGCCACAGCGCCAAAGCCAACCACTGCAGCGGTATTACCGATTGCCACTAAAGCACCGGTTGTACCAACGTTAATGGCATTACCCATATCGTGAAAATGCTTAAAGTTAATAATCACAATACTCAGCACACCACCAAGTAAGGCAACAATAAGCGCGGTTTGCTGCAGTACATCATGTAGCGTAAATGATAAAAGCAGCACCACAATCAGTGGGATCACACCCGTAATTGGATGCGGACGACGACGCTCAATAATGACAGGATCATCATCGCGCGCTTCAAAGGTTTCGCCATTAGCAACGGCCTTTTTGATCATCTTGTTTAACCAAAAGTAACCTGCTGTGGCCATAAAAATAGCCACGACTAAGCTCACTTCCCATGCCGCATAGGGTGACGTACCAAGGTGCTTAACCGGGATCCAGTTTTGAATTTCTGGCGAGCCTGCCGAAGTCATGGTAAAGGTCACCGAACCAAATGCCAGCGTTGCTGGAATAAAGCGGCGCGGTAAGTTTGCATCTTTAAACAGACTTAATGCCATTGGGTAGACAGAAAACGCAACAATAAAGACGCTCACGCCACCGTAGGTTAAAACTGAACAGGCAATCACAACCGCAAGAACGGCGTGCTTCATACCTAGTTTACCCACAATGTAGCTCGCAACACTGTCTGCAGCACCGGTGTCTTCCATGAACTTACCGAATAAAGAACCCAGTAAGAACATAAAGAACCACGCACTTAAAAAGCCTGCAAAGCCATCCATATAGGCGTTAATAAAGTTTGTATCTGCCGATACAGGGAAAATGGCCATGCCACTACTAAGTGCAACTAACAGTGCACAGATTGGCGCAGCGATAAATAAATTTACCCCACGCAGCGTTAAAATGATCAGCAGTATTAAACCGCCTAACAGTCCTATCATGCTCAGCATAGACATTCCTATAATTATTGTTATTACACAGATGAGGTGACATCGGAATAATGCTTTCAGTCTTACCCTAAGCGTTCAAAAAATACATAACACTAAGGTACTATCTGCTTTAAAAATAGCTTAATTGCTTGATAAATAAAGGGCTGTGGCGGGTATAGCACTATGGTACTAATTCAATTTCTGCAACTATCTTCTACATTAACTGACAGGTGACACGGGCAAATCTTATTCAGTCTTCGGCAACATCAATGTGAGTGGCCATAAGACTAATGACAACAATAACAAGGAATACAACATGATAAAGCTTAACCCAAAAGTCGCGCCACTTACTCTGGCTGTATCACTTGCTTTGGCAGGTGTCAGTGCTCAAGCGGCAGAACAAGCCGAACCTGCAGCAAAAAAAGGTGAACTTGAACGTATTCAGGTAACAGCACGTAAAACTGTTGAAAACCTGCAAGAAGTTCCTGTTGCTGTAACCTCAGTGGGTGCTGAAGAGCTGGCTGAAAATGGCATCGTCGTTATGACCGAAGTTCAGCAGTTCTCGCCAAATACCACCTTGCAAGCAAGCCGTGGTACTAACTCTACAATTACCGCGTTTATTCGTGGTGTAGGTCAACAAGATCCACTTTGGGGCTATGAGCCAGGTGTCGGTATCTATATTGATGATGTTTATCTTGCTCGCCCTCAAGGTGCCGTGCTTGATCTGCTTGATGTGCAACAAATCGAAGTATTACGTGGTCCACAAGGGACGCTATATGGTAAAAATACCATAGGTGGTGCGATTAAATATGTCACCAAAGAAATGAGCGGTGATGCTACCTTAAATATTCAAGGCACTGTAGGTAGCTATAACCAGAAAGATTTAAAAATCACTGGCCAATTACCGATTGTTGACGAAAAACTTTACGTGGGTTTTGGTTTTGCAACGCTTAACCGTGACGGCTTTGGTGAGTTTTTAACATCGGCTCTTGATAACCAAGACCGCGAAAACTACAACAAAGACGTAACCGCAGCTCGCGTTACACTCGAATACACTCCGACTGATGACTTATTCTTCCGTTTCGCGTGGGATAAAACAGAAGACAAATCAAACGCAAAAGGTGGTTACCGTTTACTACCAAGTATTCTTACTGATGCACCAGTTCCAGACAGCGTGTATGACTCATATACCAGCTTGCCAACATGGAATAAAGTTGAACTAGAAGGCTATAGCCTAACTGCTCGTTGGGATATGACTGACAGCACTAGCATTAAATATATTGGTTCAAGCCGTGAGAGCTACTCACCGACTAATATCGACTTTGATAACACGTCACTGCAAATTTTCGATGTACCTGCTATTTACGATGATGAGCAAACCACTCATGAGTTACAGCTAAATCATCAAGGCGATAACTATAAACTGGTTTCGGGCCTTTACTACTATGATGGTGAATCTTGCGGTCAATTTGAGGCAATTTTAGGTATTTTAGGTCAAAGCCTAGGCGCACCGGGTCTAACTCGTGAAGTAAGCGGCTGTAGTAACTCAAACAGTAAAGCAGCGTATATCCAAAGCTCAATTGATTTAACCGATAAATGGTCAATGACACTCGGTGCGCGTTACACCAAAGACAAAAAAGAAGCACAGGTTAACAACGGTCTAATCTTTGACATTGTTTACCCAGAATCAGGTTGGGTACCAGGTTATACTCGCCCAGAAGGCCAACTGGTTCCAACAGTACTCGATGATGAAGAAGAATGGTCACGCTTCACACCACGTGCAGGTGTTGAATACCAATACAATCGTGACATCATGTTCTTTGCAAGTTACGCGCAAGGCTTTAAGTCAGGTACTTTCAACCCACGTGCAACGACTGCAGAGCCAGCAGCAAAACCAGAAATCGTTGATTCATTCGAAATCGGTATGAAGAGTGAGTGGAACAACAACTTACGTGCAAACGTCACCTTATTCACCCTTGACCATAAAGATCGTCAATATATTTCGGTATTACCGGGTGATAGCGCAGCAGATCTAAATCAACGCTTAGGTAACATTGGTGAGTCAACATCAGATGGTATTGAACTTGAACTTAACTATGTTGCAACAGAATCACTCAGCTTTGATGCGTCAGTGGGTTACATTGATAGTAGCTTTGATAACGTAATTGATTACGACCCAGAAACCGGTGAAGCATTCGATAAATCAGACCGCTTTACGGTATCAAACACACCTGATTTAACCTTTAACCTGGGTGCAACGTACCGTATGTACACAGAAATGGGTGATTTTGTTGTCAATGGTAACTACTACCACAGAGGCGACTACGCGCTATTCGAAGAAGATAGCCTATTAACGCAAGATGCTTACGGTATCTTTAATATGGGTATCACTTGGTACAGCACAGATGGTCACTGGACTGCAGGTCTTTACGGTAAAAACTTAACGGATGAAGAGTACATGATTGGTGGTTACCAATTCGTGGCACCTGATCCAACAGACCCAACAGATATCAGCAAATACACCCCAGGTTTAGGTGGTGATAATACCCTGATTGGTTATTACGGCGATCCTCGCACTGTAGCCTTCACTGTTGGTTACCGTTTCTAAAATAGAATCTAAATCCTTGTGTGAGAAAGGTTTGTCTGAAACTTCCCTTCAGGCAAACCTTGTTTCAAAGCGCAAAATCACTTATAACATAACGCATTGGAGAATCGAGGGAATGTCTTTAGCTGTGAACACTATAATCGCCGATGATCACCCGTTATTTAGAAGTGCGCTGCGTCAAGCTGCGGCGACATCAGTGCCTGAAGAACATATTAAAGAGACCAGTGACATTGATGGTTTGTTTACACTGTTAAGCGCTCACCCTGAGATTGAACTAATATTTTTAGACCTTACGATCCCTGGTGCAAATGGCCTACAAGCCCTTTCGCAACTGCGTAACCACTACCCTGATATCTTAGTGATCATGGTCTCAGCCAATGAGACACCCGCCATAATCAAACAAGCTATGAGCCTTGGCGCTGCTGGCTATATTCCAAAGTCATCTTCTTTAGATGTTATCAGTGAAGCAATTAGTCATGTACTCAATGGCGACACTTGGTTACCACCTGAAGTGGATTTAACCGATGTGGTGATCAACGACGAACAAAGCGAATTTGCTCGTAACCTTGAAAAACTAACCCCCCAGCAATACCGCGTACTAGCGATGATTGCCGACGGTTTATTGAATAAACAAATCGCCTTTGAAATGTCGATTCAAGAAACCACAATCAAACAACATGTGTCAGCGATTTTACGCAAACTCAATGTTTATAACCGTACTCAAGCGGGCATTTTGTTTAATCAGCTTTCGCAGGTTGGCAAAATCGAAGAAAGCTAATTTAAGCATTCACTCCCAGTTTTAAAACTCGCTTTCCCAGTAATGGGAAAAGCTCACGTTCCAAAAAACGAAAAGTTATTACTTTTCAACACCTTAATTTTTGGCACAGAACTCGCCTTAGCTACTCCATGATTATTTACATTTCTCAGTATCATGGATTTAGACAGCACACTAAAACGCAAACCTCAGCAATCAAAAGCTAAAAAATGGCTGGCTAGTGCAGCTATTGGCGTATCGGCTCTTGGCGCTTTAATGGTGTATCAATGGGCGACACCCACTGTGGTTGCTGCAAGCCAACTGCAAATAGCAACCGTAGAACAAGCCGATTTTGTGGTAAAAATACGTGGCTTTGGCCGTTTAAAGCCAAAGTATCAACGTTATTTAACCAATACCGATACTGCAATGGTCGAAGCTATCCATGTTTACCCCGGCACTATCGTTAAAAAAGACACAGTGATTTTAAGCCTCGTCAACCCACAGCAAGCGCAGCGTTTATCGGTCGCTCGGCTAGAACTTGCTCGCCAAAAAGCCAGTGTTAATGAGCAAAGAATTAACCAGCAAAGTGAACTACTTGAGCGCCAAGCAAATCTCGCCATATTAAAAAGTGAGCTGCAAAGTGCAGAACTTAGAGTCGATGCTGAAAGCAAACTGATCGAGCAAGGGATTGTTTCAAGCCTCGATTACAAACGAAGCATGCTAAACGTTGCACAGCTTACAGAGCGCGTAAGTATCGAGCAGCAACGCCTTGCACAGCTTAAAGAAATGCACTTACAACGTAGCAAAATACAGCAAGAACTATTAAGCCAATTTGAGCTTAATTATCAAGTTGAGCAACACGCTTTTGATCAGCTGCAAATAACGGCAGGTATCGATGGCATGCTGCAAGAATTGAATGTTGAACTTGGCCAAAATCTCGTGCCCGGTACCCGCCTTGCGGTGGTTGGATCAAACAAAGCACTCAAAGCAGAGCTAAGCGTTAAGCAAGCTGATGCCGAAAAAGTGGCACTCAATATGGCAGCGAAAGTAAACACCTTTAGCCAAGCAGATCACGGTGAAGTTGATGCCAAAGTCACCCGAATTGACCCTATCGTTACCGATGGTCGAGTCATTATCGAACTTGATTTACAGGGCACACTACCAGCCAATGCCCGCCCCGATTTAAGCATTGAAGGCTATGTGGTTAGCAACATTATTCCCGATGCGTTAACCATTAACGTGCCGCAAAAAGCACAAGCAAATAGCGAAGCCACGCTATTTAAACTTAATCCAAATACCCAGTTAGCAACGCCAACCTATATCGAATTTGGTACACTCAGTGACAATCAAATTCAACTTTTGAGCGGTGCCACCGTGGGCGAACAGCTGATCATTTCAGACCTTTCTAAATGGCAGCATTTGGCAACAATAAAAATCGAACAGGACAGTTTATGAAAACCAATACGCTTATCTCATTAAACAAAATCGCCAAAGTTTATCGCGGCCAAAATGTTGAAACCTATGCATTAAAAGACATCAGCCTGAATATTAATCAAGGTGACTATATCTGCATTAGCGGCCCATCTGGCTGTGGTAAATCGACGTTGCTGTCATTATTAGGCTTACTCGATAGCCCAACTGCTGGCGACTATTTCATTAAAGAAGTCGACACAAAAACACTTGATATGGATCAGCAAGCTGAACTTAGAAACCTTCACATTGGTTTTATATTTCAGTCGTTTAACCTAATTGATGAATTATCGGTGTTTGACAACGTAGCACTGCCGCTCACTTATCGAGAGCCAGCCATGAGCCCGAGCGAAATTGAGCTTGCGGTAAAACAGGCCCTTGATGAAGTTGAGATGGGCCACCGCTCTCAGCACAAACCAAATCAATTATCTGGTGGTCAGCAACAGCGTATTGCTATTGCCCGCGCACTGGCAGGCAAGCCAAGCATTTTATTGGTGGATGAGCCAACTGGTAACTTAGATTCAAAAAATGGTGATGCCGTCATGGACTTGCTTGATGAGCTGAATAAAAAAGGCACCACGATTTGCATGGTAACCCATGATTTACGTTATGCCGGACGTGCTAAAACGCAACTTAAATTGCTAGATGGTGAAATTGTTTCCTACTCTGAAGCTCGCCAAGCACCTAGCAGCGACAATACTGAGCATGCACTTGAAAGCGCTGAGGTGATGTAATGAAATTAACCAAAACACGCGCCCAATTAAGCTTAGCGTGGGCATCATTAATGAATGCACCGGGCTTTGTCACTGCAGTTATCGCAACACTTGCTTTAACATTGGCCACCTTGTTTGTGGTGCTTAGCCTTGTTAACAGCTACTTTTTAAAGCCCCTTGATGTGTACGATGAAAGCCGCATGGTAGTGGTTGAGCAATCACTTACCTATGATGACTACGATGCTACTGGCTTTCAAAGCTATCAATCGATGGTGCATTGGCTTAAGCATAATCAAAGCTTTGAACAAAGTATGATGATCAATGCGGGTGAGCAAATCTTTGCAAACCTAGATGGCGAACCGAAAGAGCCTGTGCTGTATGTTGGCGGCAACTATTTTGACTTATTAAACACACCATTTTTAATGGGACAAGGTTTTGACCTTGGAGAAACGCTAGAAACACCTGATGACCGCGTTGTTATCTCTGCTAACTTTTGGCGCAAGCATTACAACAGCGACCCGAACATTATTGGTAAAACACTTTCAGTCATGGCGGGTGAAACCGATTATGTTCACCGTATCGTGGGTGTTGTTGATGACTCATTCAGCCCTCCTTACATGTTTAAAGCAAGCGATGTTGAAGTATGGTTTCCATCAAGTGCTGACCGCCGTTTCTTTCACAATGATGATTGGCAAAGCCCATGGACAAACACTTTTAAAAACCTAAAACTGATTGCAGTTTTAAAGCCTGGGGTCACCATAGATCAAGTTAAAGTCGATTTAAAACAGCAAATTGATACGGTTAAATCGGAGTGGCTAAACAATGGTGGTATCACCGATGTAAAACCTGAAGTAACCCCGTATCGTGACGTTGAGCTGGGTAATAACGATGACTTAAGCTTAATGATGTTAGCCGGTGCAGTAGGGCTACTGATTATTGCGGTACTTAATGTAAGCACTTTATTCTTCTCGCGCGCTCTTGCTCAACATAAAACCCTCGCTTTGCAGGCGGTGTTAGGTGCAAAACGCAGCACATTATTTAAAAGTATCTTTTTACAGTCACTGATTTTAATGACCTTATCGGTAAGCATTGCGCTGTTTTTATCGGTATGGGGCATACGTTTATTTAAAGTACTAGCAGAAGGCCGATTACCACTGGTTAATAGCTTGGCCGTGGATAGCACGTTGGTCATTGTTGCCATCATACTTTGTATTGCTCTTGCTTATATTTTCTCTGTAATTACAGCGCGTTTGGTAAATTACAAAACCCTAAATACGCAAATGCAGAACAGTGGTAAAGGCGGAGTTTCGCAGGTATCAGGTCGTACAGTGCGTATTTTAATTGGCTCACAAATGTTTGTTGCCGCGTTGCTCGTTAGCTTTTCAGTGATGGTAGTGAGTAAAGCCATGGGCACGATAAACCGTCCGCTCGGCAGTGATACCGAAAACCTATATTTTGCCAACCTGTTCCAGCCAAATAATCAAATGTCATTGGCTGAACGCTACGAACACATGCTGCAATACAAGCAGGTTTTGCTTGATAGCCAAGGTATTGATGATGTTGCCCTGGGTCACAGCCCTGTTTCGCAAAGACAAAATGCCAACACCCTGACTGATGTAAACGGTAAAAGCTCAATTTTCTTCCCTAGTCAGTGGGTAGGGCCTGATTACTTTGCGTTAGTTAACACCAAAATTCTCGCTGGCCGCACCTTTAGCGAACAAGCTATACGTGGTGAAACCAACGAGATACTGGTATCAGTTAGCGTTGCAGAGAACTTATTACCAAGCCAAGACTATCGAAATATCATCGGCAAGAGCTACCAAGGCTTAGAAGAAAAGATGTATGAAGTAGTGGGTGTAACCGAAGATTTTAATCACCCTAAATACTACGATGAATCGTTTGGTCGTCACATTTGGTGGCCAGCAACACCGTATAGCTACATGTTTACTATCAAAGCTTCTGATGGCGTTAAGCTGACTAACAAACAAATACTTAATACGCTAAAAGAAAAGAACAGCGACTTAACCATGTGGCAGTTTAATGACCTACAACAAGAGTACGACAATTTACTGTATATGAGCCGACTGACCGTGGTTCTGTGTAGTACCTTAGCGCTATTTACTCTATTATTAGCAGCAATCGGTATTTTTGGGGTACTGAGCTACAACCTGGGTCTGCGCCGCTATGAGTTTGGTATTCGTATGGCATTAGGTGCGAAAAAAGCACGCTTATTCAAGCTGATGAGTGTTGAAGCGATTATCCCTGTGCTCATTGGTTTTGCGGTTGCTCTCGCCGCGGTAATAGTGGGTTTTTACATGTTACAAGGACAGCTAATGTCTTGGCTGATACTTGATGTAAGACTGCAATTACTCGCTTGGAGTATTACCTTATTTATTGCGCTATTCGCTTGCTTTAGACCTTTGGTTTTACTGCTTAAAGCAAAACCTATGGCCGCACTACGTAACGATTAACAGCACAAAATGGTGGCTTAAATTTAAGCCACCTCAACAGGATAATAAGAAAACATCATGGACAAAATCTTAGTCATAGACGATCAAGCTGATGTACGTCTGGCTGCTACTGTTGCATTACAACAATTAGGCTTACACTGCCATGAGGCCGAAGGCCCTGAACATGCCCTTGAGTTATTAAAATCAGAGCACATTAGCCTGATTTTGCTTGATATGAACTACAAGCTCGACACGACCTCAGGTGAAGAAGGGTTACGCTTTTTAAAGCAACTAAATCAATTAGGTTCGACCATACCTGTCATTGTGATGACCGCATGGGCCAGCATTGACGTCGCTGTTAAAGCCATGCAATTAGGGGCAGTCGACTTTGTTGAAAAGCCATGGAATAACTTGCGCTTAACCGCCGTTGTACAACAACAACTCAAGCTCAAGCAAAGTAATCACGACAACGCGTGCTTAAAGGCGCTTACCAGTGACACACAAGCACATTACATAGCTCAATCAGAAATCATGCAGCTGTTGCTTGCCAAAGCTGAGCGCGCAGCTAAAACCGATGCCAGCATTTTAATTACCGGCGAAAATGGCACTGGCAAAAGCTTATTGGCACATTATATCCACCAGCACTCGCTCAGAGCTGATAAACGCTATGTAAGCGTGAATGTTGGCGCCATTGCCCCGACGCTATTCGAAAGCGAATTATTTGGCCATAAGAAAGGCTCTTTTACTGATGCCAAAGAAGACCGCCTAGGGCGTTTTGAAATTGCTGAAGGCGGCACCTTATTTTTAGATGAAATTGCGACTTTAAGCCTTGAGCTACAAAGTAAAATGCTCCGTGTGCTAGAAAGCAAAGAATTTGAAGTGCTCGGCTCAAGCCAAACCAAAACCGCCAATGTTCGCATTATTTCTGCCACCAATAGCGAATTAGCTACGGCTATTGAGCAGGGTGAGTTCCGCCGTGACTTATTATTTAGACTCAATACCATTGAACTGCACATTCCACCGCTTCGCGACAGAAAAGACGACATCGTTCCCTTAGCTGAACACTTATTGTTAGTGCATGGTAAAAAATACCAAAGAGCGAATATGGCGCTCAGTGATGACGCCCTAAAGGCGCTAAAAAATTACAGTTGGCCTGGTAATATTCGTGAGCTAAGCCATTGTATTGAACGCGCGGTGATCATGAGCGATAACAACAATATTCAAGCCAATGACCTCATTTTAGATCAACCAAGTTGCGAGCAAACAAATAGCAATGCCGAACAGGCTTTGCCACTATTGCCCCTTGAAGAGCTTGAAAAACAGATGATTCAAAAAGCACTGCTGCAATTTAATGGCAATGTTATCGCCGCAGGAGAATTTTTAGGGTTAAGCAAATCGGCGATTTATCGTCGCATTGATAAACATCAGCTCGATTTAAAAGAAGTAGAACGCTAAATGAGTAACAAGTTGTCGTTAGAGCAGCGTATTCGACGCTATTTTTATATGCTTATAGCGGTGCTATTAACGCTTGGTATTGCCCTTTCGCTCAGCTTAAAACTAGATTGGTTCGCCAGTATCAGCCTATTATTGCCGTTTATCGGGATAAGCGCTTTTGCTTTAATTAAAAGCTACCGTGCGATCACCGATGTGGTTGAACGCTTTGGCCTGCAACTAGATGCATTGGCAAATGACGAAAGTAATAGTTGGCATTTAGCGTCTTATCAAAGTGGACGAGTCGCAGCGCTTAAGCAAGATTTTGCCAAGCTCAGCAATAAAATAGCCAAGAACAAACGCCATTATATGCAAACAGAAGAGTTTGTTTTTGAGTTTGCCAGCATGCTGGACTTACCCATCGTTATACTAGACCCCCATGGCTTAATTTACTTTAGTAATAAGGCGTTTATAAATAGTATTAGCCATCGCCAAATTGAAGGTAAATCGGCCAGCGACTTAGGCATTGCTCTGCATGATGGCGAATGGCAACAAAATAGTGACTCGCTGTTTAAACAACGCTTTCAAATCTCATCGCAGACTTTTTGGCGGACCGGCAGAAACTTTGAATTACTAACCTTCTTTTCAATTGAGCAACAGCTTCGCGATAACGAACAACTTGTTTGGCAACGGTTAATTCGAGTGTTAAATCATGAAGTGCGTAACTCACTCACGCCGATTTATTCGATGAGTCAATCATTGCAAACCCTTAAGCGCCAAGGGCAAATTAGCAGTCACGATGATCTCGCCCAAGATATGCTGCAAGTAATAGAAAAACGCGCTCAGCACTTGCTTGATTTTGTAGCCAGTTACAGTGCGTTTGCCAAGCTACCACCCGCACAAAAGCAGGTAATCAGTAGCGAGCAATTAAATACTCGTTTAAGTGCTATTTTTCCTGAACTAGTAATAAATAGCAGCGAAGAGTTACATATTAATGCCGACTTTGGTCAGCTAGAACAAGCGTTGATCAACCTGATAAAAAATGCCTTTGAAGCAGGCAGCAATTCTGCCCCAACCCTCACTTGGTCAAGGCAAGGTGATAGCTTAAATATTACAATTAGCGACCAAGGTTGTGGCATTCAAAACCCCGATAACTTGTTCGTGCCATTTTACTCAACCAAAGCAAATGGCACAGGTATAGGACTTGTGATCACCCGAGAACTTGTGCGCAACCAAGGTTTTGAGTTATCAATAAACTCAAAACCCCAGCAAGGCACGCAAGCTACAATTACTGTGCTCAGCTAACTTATTTTACAAATGTGGCTTTCACACGCTTAGATAACAGCATGTAAGGTCCCCAGATCACAGCTTGAATAAGGCCTCTGATAATCATAGTTCTAACTTCATCGTCGAACACATCGACATCGGGCACAATTAAACTAACCGCATAGGCATCGAGAGCAATAAACGCTAATCCACCAAATAATATCGCTAAGTACCAACTTACAAACGCTTTCTTATGCTTAAAAAACAACACGATTAAATAGAGCGAAGCTAAAAATAATGCTGCATTAAAAGCCATTTCAATGATTAGTAAAGGCTCCCAAAGCGGATGATACATATCACCAAATTGCGACGTTAAACGTTGCCACATCTCGGTCGTGAAAATGGGTTTAAAGGTATTAATTGATTCGATAAATACTCTAAAAGGGCTGATCACTACACCTATCGCCACAAGAATGAGCCAACCTTTTATGCCAACTAAGTCATCATTTACGGAGCTTTTAGCTTCTGGTGTTTCGATTTGGTTTTGTTGTTTTGCTTCTTCCATGAGTTTTCCTTTTTATTTTTATTTCTTCTACTATACGCTTATTTTTTAATAAAATTCACAAAAACAACAGATTGTTGCGCTTTCAGAAAAACCACGCTATGTTTATTTTTTAAACTACGGAAGGTCATAAAAATGAAAAACGCTATAAAACCCATCGTATTAGCAACATCACTTATTCTAGTTACAGCCTGTAATTCAACGGCTCCTATTAATAAAACAGCAACGACAGCCATAAACCAAGAAAAATTTAGCCAATTTCATCAGTACGATGAAAAATCAAATATCACCCTTGAGTACACTGACTACGGGCAAATATTAAATGCCTCGGTGATTGATTTAGGTATGTCAGACCGCTATCGCATTTCACAAAACACAACCAAAATTGGCACCCGGTTGTCGTCGAACCCAAAACCGTCGACTGCAACAGAAGCAAACCGCTTTTATTATGATTCGTACAAAAAGAATCCTCAGATGAAGCAAGACTTGCAAATAGTGCAAGAAAATATGGCCGACCTGCCAAACAAAATTAATTTAAGTAACTTACCAAAATCAGAGTTACTCGCTTACTGGCTCAATCTTTATAACGTGACGGTACTCAATGAGTTAGTGCAGCAGTACCCTGTTAAGAACCTGACCAAGTTATTAAATGAAGAGCCAAGTTTTTTTGATAAGCCACGCTTTAACTTTAACGGTAACCAGTATTCATTAAACGACATTGAGTACAACATTGTTGCACCGCTATTTAACAATGACCCGCTATTAATATATGGCTACTACCGTGGCTACATTGGCAGCCCAAATTTGCTTGACCACCCATATACAGCAAAAAATGTGTTTGCAGCCCTAACCACCAATGCAGTGCAATTTGTTAATTCAAACCGTGGTAGTGTGATAGGTAACCATAGCACTCGTGTTTCTTCTTTATACCTTGAAAAGAAAAACTATTTTCCTAACTTTGAAGAAGATTTAGCTGACCACCTTCAATCGTTAGTAATTCAAGAGCCAGATAAAGACCAAGTTGTACAAAACCTCTCTTTTAGTATCGATAACTACGACATTACCGACATTCTAGGTACCGATGTTGAATATGGTGGAGGTAACGCGACTGTCGCCGATCCGAGTATAGTAGCAGATGGCTTTGATACTAACTTTGTTGCTTATGGTAAAAACTTAACCAAAGAAGTCGGCCATGTAAGCCCGTTACGTCGCGAGATTTTGCAAAAAATCACGCAAAAATACTATGAAGCAAATACTCGCGTTGAAATAAAAGACTTACCAGCTAAAGAGTCTGAAGATAAATAATATAACCCTAAAGCGGCTCGCTATGAGCCGCTTAAACTCACCACTTCCTACGAGACCTACCTATAAATATTTAATTTTTATTTGGCTCATGCCGTGAAATTCAGTAATTTGTCATATAAAACTAAACGTAATTAGAAAATAACAATGAAATGGATGCACTTACAACTTAAGGTACTCGCTGTTTTTTTATTCTTTGTGAGCTGCTTTGCAGCCGCTGAAGACTATCAGGTTGCGCCTGCAGCTAACTGGGTAAAACACCATGAGTTACTTACCCCAGAGATTCCTCGAGACCAAATACGAGACGGGACTTTCTACCTGATGCTCGACACTCAGCTTCAGGTATCTGAGCAAGCCCCACAGCAACGCTTTAATCGTACTGTAATGCAGGCGGTCAATCAGTCTGGGGTTGATTATATAAGCCAGCTGAATATTGATTTTGACCCAAATTATCAATCTCTTACGCTCAATAGTTTAGGCATTATTCGTGACGGCCAATATATAGATAAACTAAATAGTGCCGAGCTACAGGTGTTACAGCGCGAGACTGACTTAGCAAGTCGTATATACAATGGCACCTTAAGCCTAAATGTCATTATTGATGATATGCGGGTCATGGATATTTTAGATTACAGCTATACGGTTTCGGGCAGTAATCCGGTTTATCAACACTTCAGCACCATGCGTACACTGAACTGGTCTGTGCCGATAGTGCAGCAATTTATGCGGGTAAAGTGGCAAAAGCCTACGCCCTTATATATCAATTTTATGAATGGCGAGTCGCCAGTTACTAAAACCAAGCTCGATACGGGTTTTGACTACCAAATTAGCCAACACAATGAGCCGACCATTCGCTCCGCAAGCGAAGTACCGCATTGGTATTCGCCTTACAAGGAAGTGTATTTCTCTGAAGTAAATAATTGGCAAGAGGTAGTCAATTGGTCGTTACCTTTATACCAATCGGCCATCGAAGTGAGCCCAGCTATTGAAACAATTGCCCGTCAAATTAAGTTTCAACATACCGACTTAGAGTCTCAAATTGTGGCTGCCCTGCGCTTTAGCCAAGACGAAGTACGTTATTTAGGCCTAGAAATGGGCACTAACTCGCACCAGCCTACTCCTGCATCAGAAACCTTGGCACTGCGCTATGGCGACTGTAAAGACAAAACCGTCTTGCTCATTTCTTTACTTAAAGCGCTCGGCGTAGAGGCTCATCCAGCTTTAGTTAACACCGAAGACAGAAAACGTACTGCCAGCTTACCGGTCTCTCCTAGCTTGTTTGACCATGTGATTGTCACCTTAGAGCACCAAGGTAAACGCTATTGGCTTGATCCGACCATTTCGTACCAGCGCGGCGATTTAGCACATTTAGCTCAACCGAACTACGATGTAGCGTTAATCATAAAGCAAGGTGAGACAGGCTTTACAGATATGTTCACAGAGCCTGCCCTAAAACGCATACAGGTTTTTGATAGTTATCAGATCCCAGAAGGTATTGATGAGCCAGTTAGTTTCTCAACTCAATATAAATACGGCGACTTTGAAGCAATTAACCGCCGCAGCTCAATCGCTGAAAACAGCTTAAAAAGCATAGAAGATGATTACCGCGAATATTATCAAGATACCTACAAGGGCTTAAAAACATTCAAACCTATGCTGGTTGAATCTCCAGAAGACACCGGTCAGCTAATTACCAATGAGCACTATACTATTGATAACTTTTGGCGACCTAAGGGTAATGATTTTCAAAACGACTTTTACGCTAGTGAAATTCAAAACTCAGTTTATAAGCCGGAACAGCGAGAACGTAACAATGCACCAATGTGGTTTCGTTACCCAAATAATATCGAAACAACCATAAAGGTTACGTTTACGGATACTAATTGGCAGTTTAATGATGAGCAGGTCACAGTCGACAACCCATTTTTTCATCTCGAAAAACGCGTGACATTTAAAGACTCGGTGTTGACCTTATACTTTGATTACAGTGCTAAGCAGGATCATATTCCAGCCGATCAAATAGACCTTTACCTAAGCGAGCGTAAAAAACTCAATAACGCGACCCATTACGGCATCATTAAATACGGCACAAATAGCGCCACAACCACACCAGCAGATGACGAAACCAACTGGTATAGCGTTTTTATTTTAAGTTACTTGGCGGCAATCATCTTTTTCATCGCGGCTTGGCGTATAGAAGCAAGTAACCGCCCAGTTTTTGCTGAGCAACAGTTCTACCCTGTCAGTAACAGTAAGTTTGTTATTTACAGCTTATTAAGCTTAGGAATATTCATTCACTACTGGAGCTATCGCAACTGGAAAGCGATAAAAGAGCAACAACAAAGCCATATTATGCCGATTGCTCGAGGGATATTTGCACCGCTGTTTTTTATTCCGTTGTTACTTGAGCTTTGCAAGCACAGCGAGCAAACCTTTGGCAAAAATAAGATCATGCCCGTTGCGGTTGGGTTCGTGTTATGGCTGGCGATTATCATTTCTGAAGTCGTAAGCTATAACTGGGAATATGGTACTTGGCTGTTTTTAGTTACACCTATTCTATGGTTGCCTCTGGTTAATTACATTCAAAACCTCAAGCAACCACAGCAGGCTCTTGAGTACCACTCTCAGTGGCGAGCGAGGCAGGTTATCATTTCGATACTCATGTTGCCTTGGTTATTTTATGGCTTAATTTATGAGCTATATTTGTTGCCAAGTTCAACCATAGTAACCGGTGACAAGCTTTGGTCTTATCAAGTTAACTTTTTAAAAAGAAAAGAAATTATCCCTGCCAACGAGAGTGTACATTATTTTTATAGTGACGCATTTATCGATTTTAAAACTGATGGAAACGGCATCACAGAAAACACTATTTTTAGTTACTGGGAAAATGAGCAAGGTGTGCTCGAAAAAGATCAGCGCCGCTTTAGTGACATTAAAGAGATCAACGTTGATTATGCTAAAAGCGCCCTACTAACCACCACGGTAACGGTCATTGACCACAATGGTGATGAAATGCTGTTATTTTTGAGCCATGAAGATGACTTAGATAAAAAGTTTGTCGCTGAGGTAGAGCGCTTAATTAAAGCCAATACCCCAACAACTGAGCAAAACGCAGATTAAGTCAGTCGCTTAATCATGCGCTTTAAGGCGGGCGCTTTCAGAGGCTTATAAAGTAATGGGTAGCCCGCATCTAGCACTAACTCGCGTATGCCTTCATCATGATTCGCGGTATTCACTATGGCAGGTAAGCGTGTTAATGCCGCTTGTTCAATCACTTCAAGGCCTGTTACCCCATCATCAAGCTGGTAATCAATGATCAACAATTGCGGCAGGGCTTGGCTTGCCTTTAACTGCTCAAGCTCCGCTAAGTTAGTGGCTGTTGAAATTTCACAGCCCCAATTTTCGAGTAGCTGCTTTAATGCCTCTAACACGTTGCGGTCGTTATCAAGCAACCAAATACGCAATTGCCCCAGCTCTGTTTCTTGTGATGCCTCAGCACCTTTCGTTTGCGCTGGCGCAGCACTCACTCTACAAGGCAGAGTTAGGGTAAATTGCGTGCCTTTACCAAGCTCAGACCCCATCACTAGGGGTATTTTAAGTAAGTCACATATACGTTTAGTGATTGCCAACCCTAAGCCTAATCCCTCGGCGCTTGGCTTTGCACCAAGCTGTTTAAACTCTTGGAAAATAGTTTGTTGATCGCTCGATGCAATACCAATCCCTGTGTCTTCAACAATAAAGGATACATGGTCATCGTCGTACTGCATTTTTAAGCGCACTTCACCTTGCTCGGTATAACGAATCGCATTACTCAAAAGGTTACGTAGTACTCGTCGCAGCAGCGCTTTGTCGGTATGCAAGCGAACATCGCAGGTTTCAATAATAAACTTTAAGCCTTTTTCGCGGGCAAGGGCTTCGTAGTCATTTCGCAGTGGCTCAACCAACGAGCTGGCAGCAAACTCGCTCATTTGTACTTTAAACGAGCCCGAATCGAGCTTGGTTAACTCTAAAATACTCGATAACAACTCTTCGGCGCTGCCCAATGAATTCTTAATATTCATCGCCAGCTCTTTAAGTTCGGTATCTTGGGCTTTTTCATTCATTAAAGAACAAAACAAGCTCGCAGCATTGAAAGGTTGCAGTAAATCATGGCTGGCAGCAGCAAAAAAGCGTGTTTTACTGACCGTTGCTTGCTCCGCCACTTGCTTTGCCATCGACAACTCTTGGTTTGCTTGAGTCAATGCCAAGGTGCGGGCTGCGACTTTTTCTTCAAGGCTAACATTTGCTTCGGTTAACGCTTTTTGTTGTTTTACGAACTCGGTAATGTCGGTATAGGTTGTTACAAAGCCGCCACCTGGCAGTGGGTTACCTTGCATTTCAAACACGCGGCCATCATTGTGCGAGCGCTGATATTTATAAGCGCTGCCTTGGCGTAAATAGGCTAAGCGTTTTTCGACTTCGCTGGTCATGCTCTCGCCGCTAAATAAGCCACGCTCGGCATTAAAACGAATAATGTCGGCAACAGGGCGGCCTATGTAAAGCGCATCATCTGGGTAGGCGAACATGTTTTTGTAGCCTTGGTTCCAAGCTACCAAGCGCAGCTCACTATCAACTACACTGATCCCTTGTTGAATGTTTTCGATTGTTGATTGCAGTAAGTCACGATTAAATTTAAGTACTTGGCTTGCTTCATCAACAAACTCGGCAACCTGCTCTAGAGGCTGGCGCTGCTCATTTTTCGCTACATCTAAAATAAGCCGCGCCGATGCGCCGCCGATCACGGCAGACATCTCGCGCTCAACTAATAGTTCTAACTCAACATTGGCAGGGCGCTTCCACTTACTTTTATCATCCGGAAAGTAATGATTTACCAACGACTGCGCCGCTTCTTTTTCGGCAAATCGCTGCATTAGCGCACCTAGGTCATGGTAACTCAAAGGCTGTAGATGATTACTCACTCGAGAATCACTAAGCTGCGACACAAACTTATTGCTCTGCAAGCGTTCAGCTAAGGTTGCTCGACTAAATAACGGTACTAAGAAATACACTAAACAGTTCGCACCTAGCGATAGCAATAAAGCTTGGCTAATGCTTTCCATGCCTAATGAGAATAAGTCGGTTGGCGCTAACCAGCTTATTCCCCACGGTCCATTCATAAGCCATAAGCTATCGCTTCCTAAACCTCCGGCGATATTCGGTAGTAAAAGTGTGTATCCCCAAATAATAAAACCGCTTAAAATCCCCAATTGAGCACCGCGACACGATGCTTGTCGCCACCATAAGCCTATGATCATGGCAGGCGAAAATTGCGCGACTAAGGTAAACGACATCAAACCCACATTGGCAAGGGTTGTACTTTCGCCTAGCACTCGGTGAGTGAAGTAACTAAGCAATAAAATCAATACGATAACGATTTTACGCGCATGTAATAGGTTATTTTTATCAAGCCCGCGACTACTCGATGTAAGTTGCGAGCGGCGTAAAATAAATTGGTTAATAAAGTCATTAGTGATCATCACTGAAAGCACAATTGATGACACAATCACCATACTGGTTGCCGCTGAAAAGCCGCCTAAAAAGGCTAATAACGCCACAAAAGCATCATCAGCCGCCATCGGTAAAGCTAATACAAAGGTGTCGTAG
Source organism: Pseudoalteromonas sp. P1-26 (assembly GCF_001401795.1). NCBI lineage: Bacteria > Pseudomonadati > Pseudomonadota > Gammaproteobacteria > Alteromonadales > Pseudoalteromonadaceae > Pseudoalteromonas > Pseudoalteromonas sp. P1-26. The sequence goes on from NZ_LKDX01000001.1 coordinate 182,919, forward strand.
CCGACCTCTTGACCTTGAAAGTAAATTAATCCGGCGTATGCAATCGGTAGAATAAACAGGTTAATAAGTAAGAGGTAAATCGGAAACAGCCAACGTGCCGAGGCCAGCTCTTTATCGTTATTTTTTTCGATAAAGCTCATGTGGAATTGTCTTGGCAAACATAAGGTCGCCAAAATACCAAGCAAAGTATGAGCAACATACACATAGGTTGGACTTTGTGTGGCCGCCACTTGCTGATCAATATTTAGGTCATGCGCTTTTTCAAACAGCGCCACTGGGCTGTCGAATAGAGCAAAGCATACATACAAACCCACCGCTAAAAACGCCAACAACTTAACCACAGATTCAAAGGCAATACTGGCTATCAAACCTGGATTATGTTCGCTGGGCTTTAACCGCCTCGCGCCGAATAAAATAGCAAACAGTGCCAATACAATCGTGATATAAAAAGTGCTATCGGCCCATACTTCATGACTTTGTGTGGCAGCACGGTCGGTAAGTAAGTTGATACTTTGTGCAGTTGCACTTAGCTGTAAAGAGATATAGGGCACAATGGCAATCACTGAAATCAATGAAATGAGCCCAGACAAACTCGACGACTGACCATACCGAGTCGCAATAAAATCTGCCATTGAGGTTATTTTTTGCTGCCGACAAATATGCGCTATGCGGCAATAAACTTGCCAGCCAAAAATGAATAACAAAATAGTACCGGCATAGGTCGGAGCCAACCACCAGCCATTGTATGCAGCTTGTGCTGTGGTACCAAAAAACGCCCAAGAGGTGCAATACACCCCAAGTGATAAACCATAGGTTAAGCCTTTAAAAGGCAATACTTTTCTTTTATCAGCCCAGCCTGCAACCGCAAATAAAATTGCCAGATATACAATTGCAAGAAGGCTTATTGACCAAATTGAGAACATCGCATGTGATTATTTTAATTGTTATAGCCCCAGCATAGTTTTTATTGCACGTAATTTACAGCCTAACTTTAGTGCTAATGCATTGTATTACGGAAGTTTAAAAAACAAACATAAAGAAATGAGAATTATTTTCAATTGAGTGTTGACAGATACGCAAATCTAATTGATAATCACTATCAACAAGACAATAAAGTACTTGTTCGGAATAAACTGATTTGTTTCTCGACCCTGAAACACGTGTGGCCCACGATAAAGCTAAGATCGCCTGTTGCTAATCGCAACGCCCCTTGATATTGGCAACAGGTGATCGCCCTACTATTTTACTTGCTACATTGCTCATATCGGTGACGGTAGATATGAAACTCAAAAAGCCCTTACAGGGCTTTTTTTATGTCTAAAATTCGTACCAAACCTGCAAGCCAAACTAAATGAGAATTATTTTCAAAAACATGTTGACAGCATCGAAAACCTAATTGATAATTAATCTCAACAAGCCAAGCGAAGTATGATGACTTGTTCAGATTAAATTTGTTTCTCTACCCTGAAACACGTGTCGCCACGTTAAAGCTCTAGCTTATATGTTACTAATGGCAACGCCCCTTGATATTGGCGACATATAAGCGACCCTACTTATTTTACTTGCTACATTGCTCATATCGGTGACGGTAGATATGAAACTAAAAAAGCCCTTGCAGGGCTTTTTTTATGTCTAAAAGTTAATGCGTTAACTTTATCGACGGTTCTTACGTGCACGTGCACGGCGTTGTTTTTTCTCTTCTTCTTTAGCGGCTTTTTTCGCCTCTGCAGCAGCGCGAAGCTCAGCAACCATTTGCTCTTCTTCTTCACGCATAGCCGGTGTTTCCATGGTAATACGACCAATAATGCCATCGCGTAATTCGTTGATAAGAATTTCAGACATTTTGTAAGTATCGATTTGATTACCACCGCGGATACAACCACGCTTTTTACCTGCCATTTCAACAAACTCCCAGTCAGACTCTGGTAGCTCATCAATTTTATAGCGGCTTTTTAAAAGTTCTGGGTATGCTTGCAATAAATATTCAGCGGTGTAACTTGCCACTTCTTCGTAGTCGATAGCGGTATCACGAATAGCGCCAGTTGCCCCTAAACGATAACCAGAGTTTTCGTTCTCTACTTTAGGCCATAACATACCCGGGGTGTCGTAAAGCATAATGCCATCGTCAAGCTTAATACGTTGCTGCGCTTTGGTTACCGCAGGTTCATTACCTGTTTTTGCCACGATACGGCCAGCTAAGGTATTAATAAGCGTTGATTTACCAACGTTTGGAATACCCATGATCATGGCTTTAATTTGTTTATCAGCGCCTACTTTATGCGGCACTAATTTTTTACAAAGCTCATTAATACGATGTACTTCACCCGCTTTATCATTACCAAAATCAATCGCTTTTACGCCACTTTGCTGCTCAAAGTAGTCTTTCCAAGCTTGCGTTAACTTAGGATCAGCCAAGTCCGCCTTGTTCATGATTTTGATCACCGGCTTATCGCCACGCAACGCAGTAACCATTGGGTTTTCACTACTATAAGGAATACGGGCATCAAGTACCTCAATGATCACATCCATCTGTGGCATGATTTCTTTAATTTCGTTTCGGGCTTTGTTCATGTGACCCGGGAACCACTGGATGGCCATTTTTAACTCCTACAAGATAATTTCACGGTATTTTAACTGGCTCGGCAACGAATTGCGCTATAATGACGCAAATTTTTTCAAGTAAGCAGTTATGGCTCTTAAATCAACCATTATTAAAGCGCAATTATCGTTAAGCGATATGGATCGCCACATTTATCAAGATTTCAATTTAACACTGGCACAACACCCATCAGAAACCGAACAACGTTTGATGATCCGCTTGTTGGCTTTTGCGCTAAATGCCCGTGAAGGCTTAGAGTTTACTAAAGGCTTATGCGCCGATGATGAGCCTGAGCTTTGGCACATTAACTATAGCGAAGAAATTGAATTATGGATTGAGCTAGGTTTACCTGATGAAAAACGCCTGAAAAAAGCCTGCAATAAGTCGAAGCAAGTTGTTTTATATACCTACGGCGAAAATAACCAAGCGATTTGGTGGCAAAAACATCAACCTAAGTTGTATGATTTTAAAAACTTAAGTATTTTTAGTCTCGATTATGCCGCGACTCAGGCATTAGCCGACTTAGCTGATCGCAATATTAAGCTCACTATTACCATTCAAGATGGTGAAGTATGGGTTAGCTCAGATACAGCAAATATCGAAATTAAACCGCAACAGTTAATGTAAGGAATGCGATGGCAATTAGGCAAGTTGTAGTATTACACGGACTTTATATGTCAGGCTTTGTGATGCGTCCACTGTGCGCGCGCCTTGAAAAGTCAGGTCTAAAAATACTCAATTTGACCTATAACACGCTCTCTCCCGATAGAGCGGCAATATTCGATAAGATTGATCGCTTTATCGGTGGTAAACCTACCGCCTTAGTTTGCCACTCTATGGGTGGCTTAGTGGCTCGCGCTTACTTAGAGGCCAATTCCCTTCAAAGTCGCCACGTTGAAAAGGTGATCACCTTAGGCACCCCGCATAAAGGTAGTCATATTGCTAAGCAAATGCAGCAAAAAGGCTTTGATATGCTGTTAAAAAACAGCGTGGAGTTTTTATTATCTGAGAATGGCGATTGGCCGTTTAATGCCAAGCTTTATAGTATTGCTGGTGACTTACCAATAGGGCTAATGCCACTGATTGCTAAAGGCAGTGTCTCTGATGGTACAGTTTTGATAGATGAAACCAAGCTCAATGGCATGGCAGAACATAAGGTGTTTCATTTGAGTCACACCAGTATGATCTACTCACGCCAAGTGATGGATTACATTATTAAGCTTATAAATCAAAGTGAGTGATACTTTAATCTTCAGCACTTGCAGCCACTTTATATGAGATTAAAACAATGATCCCTAAGATCAATGGTACAGGTGCAGCAATGTAGCCAAAGGTATCAAAGTTTGCGAAGCTAGCACCTGCTAGATGACCTACCAAACCGATAACAAATGCAAGTAATGCAATCACTACAACAACTATTTCAGCTTTGCTTTCTTTAACTGTTTTACCGTCCATTTTTCTTCTCCTGGTTAAATGCGGTAAAGTCATTATGCGCTTATGGTTCGTTGTTTTTTTGACCTAAATCAAGTTCTAAATCGGCCTACTTATCAGCGAGTACAAACCTTGTTTTAGATCATACTTTCTACCTAATTTTTGAATATTTGCAAAATAAGGTAGATTTTTTGCTCAGTTGCCCCAAGTCTATATAAAAGTAATTCAAAGTTATGTTGATAGTGCACAAATGGACAAAACCAACCTTTGATAGTTAAAACCTATCACTATGTTCGAATTAAACCATTTTACAGATTAGCCAAGATGGCTAATACTTAACACCAAGCACTAGCAAGTAAACACTTAACGGTTTTTTTAAGGAGCAATCTATGTCACAGGTAAATGCAATTGGTTTAAACAGCGCAAAAAGTGAAGATATCGTAAATTCACTAAACTCTTTACTAAGCTGCTACCAAATCCAATACATGAACGCACGCGGCTTTCATTGGAATATTAAAGGTCGTAACTTTTTTGAATTACACCTTAAGTTTGAAGAAATTTATAACTTACTACTTGAGAAAGTAGACGAGATTGCAGAGCGTATTTTAACGTTAGGCGGTACACCGGTACATGCATTCTCTGAGTACATCGAAGATAGCAAGATCAGTGAAGCTAAAAATATTACTGAAGGTACTGCTGCAGTAGAAAACCTTTTAGCAGGTTACAGCACGCTTATTCAAATGCAGCGTGAAATCCTTGCACAAGCAGGTGATGCAGATGACGAAGGTACAGCATCGCTAATGGGCGACTACATTAAAGAACAAGAGAAACTTGTTTGGATGTTAAAAGCCTACCTTGGTTAATATTTAGAATTGACACGAAAAAGCCCTCAAATGAGGGCTTTTTTATATTTAGAAAGCATTACTTTAACCACTTTCTTAAATTATCGTACTCGGGTCTTGCTTGAAAAAAGCTTTCAGCATCTGGGTGAAAGTTAATATCCATTTCTACACCAGACCAAACTGTCTCTAATAAATTGCGAGCAATGATATTCGCTTTAATATAATCAACGCGTTTGTAACCCCGCGCTTTTACAGCCTGAAAGTAAGCCTTTGCAATCTCAATACTATCTGCAGTTGCTAATTCAAATTGTTCCAAATTAACCACAGCATACTGAATTGAATTTTCAGGGTACTTCATGATTTCTTGACCGACTTCAATACTAAATGAAGCAACGGCTTCTTTATTAAAGCTGCCACTAACTTCCACATAAATCACTGGCGGCTCAACAAAATAACGCCAATCACCATGGGCTTTAAACATGCTCACCCCTTTGAAATACAACTTAAGTTTACGCTTATAAAATTTATTTACTTATTTATCTAAGCCTTAATTCGGTAATAAAGCAATAAAAAACGCCATTTCTAATGCCTTTTCCTCAAGGCTTTTAAAGCGACCCGATGCGCCGCCATGGCCTGCATCCATGTCGGTTTTAAACACCAAAATGTTGTCATCGGTTTTAAGTTCACGCAGCTTAGCAACCCACTTCATTGGTTCCCAGTATTGCACTTGAGAGTCATGGAACCCGGTGGTAACAAGAATATTAGGGTAAGCCTGCGGCTTAATATTATCGTACGGCGAGTAAGCCTGAATCACATCATAAAACGCTGGATCATTTGGGTTACCCCACTCGTCGTATTCATTGGTCGTCAGTGGAATACTTTCATCAAGCATGGTGGTAAGCACATCTAAAAATGGCACATGACAACCTATACCTAAATAAAGCTCAGGTGCTTGGTTAACCACAGCGCCCATTAATAAACCACCAGCACTGCCACCAGACGCAAATACTTTTTCTGGGTGTGCATAGCCTTGCTTGGTAAGCGCTTGCGTAACATCAATAAAATCGCTAAAGCTATTTTGCTTAAATTGCTTTTTACCTTGCTCATACCAGTGACGACCTAGCATTTCACCACCACGAATATGTGCAATCGCATAAACAAAGCCTCGGTCAAGCAAGCTTAGTGAGCTGCTTGAAAAGCTTGGATCGATGGTAATGCCGTACGCGCCATAGCCGTATTGCAGTACTGGGTTAGTGCCATCTTTATTAAATTTATCAATGCGATAAACCAAAGAAACCGGCACTTGTTCGCCATCCCTTGCAGTAACCATTAAACGTTCTGAGCGATAATGCTCTGGGTTAAAATCACCCAACACTTGCTGTTGTTTTAATAAGGTTTTGTTACCTGTTTTTAAATCAACATCATACAAAGAACCTGGCGTCGTTAAGCTTGAATAGTAAATACGCGCAGAGCTCACATTCGGCTCAGGGTTCATGGCAATAGCAGCATAATAGCAAGGGTCATCAAACTCTAAAGTAAGACGTTCTGCTTGCTGATCCACCACCACAAAACGTGTTTGGCCAAGCTCTCGCTCAGTGAGGATAAGATACTCATCGAAAATTTCGACCCCTTCTAGCAACACGTTCTCGCGATGCGGTGTATGCTCCTGCCAACGATTTTTATCGGCAATGGTGCTTTGCGTCGCGGTCATTAAACGAAAGTTTTTCGCTTGCCAGTTGGTAACAATGTAAAAGGTATCACCTAGCTTATCGACATCGAACTCATGGCCTTCTTCGCGTGGCATTAAGGCGCTAAATTCACCCTCTGGGTTATTGGCATCAAGCACCCAAGTATCGTTTGTTTCTGTGGTCGCAAGGTCAATAATAATAAGGCTTTCATCGCGGCTTTTGCCAAGCCCCATAAAGAAGCTTTTATCTTGCTCTTCATAAACAAGTACGTCATCAGCTTGCGGGGTGCCTAAAACATGGCGGTAAACCTGAAAACCCAATAAGGTTTGCAGGTCTTTTTTCACATAAAACACCGTTTTGTTATCATTAGCCCACACCACTTGACCTTCGGTGTTTTCCAGCACATCACTAAACATCTCACCGCTGGCAATATTTTTAAAACGCACGGTATAAATACGGCGACCTTCGGTGTCTTCAGAGTAAGCAAGCAGCTGCTCATCAGGGCTAATTGCAACTTCACCTAACTCATAAAATTCGTAATCGCCAGCTAATTGATTTACATCTAACAACAGGTGCTTGTCGCGCGCTTCTATTGAGCTGCTACGATAATGGCGTGCATATTCATCGTCACCACGTACTTCTGAGTGATACCAATATTGGCCATCTTTCACGGGTACCGTGTTGTCGTCTTTTACAATACGGTCTTTTAACTCATTAAATAGCTGTTCGCGCAGTGGTTTTATGTCGGTAAGTTGTTTATCGCAATAATCGTTTTCGGCATTTAAATGCGCTAATACATCTTCATTTTCGCGCTCATCATCACGCATCCAATAATAATTATCGGTGCGCATCAGTTGATGTGTAGTTAATTGCTGAGGGTGTTTTTTTGCAACAGGAGGATGCGCTAATAAAGACAAAGAATACGAATTTGACGACACAAGAAAAACCAAAATAAAAAACGAATTGCTGGCAGTTTATCACAGAATTATACCAATCAGCTTAATTAAGTAGTCTATTTTGAGGCAATAAAACCTCGTTGATAACAAGGCAAAAATGTCGTTATTTAGTTGTTCTAAATGAGAAATTTTTAACGCAGTTAGCGGCAGGTTTAATCCCTCAAAATGATTAAGTATTATTGCGGGTTGGTATTAAAAAAGCCCACTCAAATTGAGTGGGCTAAGCAATGCTAAAATAGCATTTAGGGGGAAACTGTTAATGTGATACTTGCTGCCAAGCCATAGCCCAGCTTTTTCCTACACCTGGCTCAAACAGCGGGTTGTGTGAATCTTTAACACGACAAAACTCGCTAAATGGCCACGGTTTGCACATATAAATATGGCCCGTTTTTGGCTGCAGTACTTTAACACCTGCACTGTAATCGCTGCATGCTTGTGGGTAGACATAGTCATAATCTTGCAGACTATCTTGCACTCGCTCTTTACATTTTGCGATGCAATTAAACGCCACTTTTACATGCGTAATGCCCGAACCTTCAAGGGCATAAATTTGGTTTGAACGGTACGCAACCACTAAACCTTGTTCAGTCATTTTGCCCGCTTTTACCAGCGGAACATGCACGTTTATATGCTCGGCAACAGAACGTGGCCAATTATGAGGCTCACCCTGATCGGAACTGCTGATCGGGTATTCGAATGATAAATCGACTAGCTCTCCTTGCATGTCATAAAAGGTTACAATCACCCTATCTCCAACAAACAGTTGGGTATGATGATTTAAGCAACCAATCGGCAACCACTTCCCGGAGGCCATTGACGTATGCATAAACAAAATATCACCCTAAGAACAACTAATAGGCATTATCTAACAACCGAACAAAATAAATACTTTTAGTTTGAGGCAAGTGAACCAAAGCACTAGATTATGTGCTTATCAGCGGTCCCGCTATCATAGTTTAAAACCTTAGACCGGAAACTTTGCGTCCTAACCTTTCAGTTAGTTTGCCAAAAACAAGACTGAGTATAATCGTGACCGAACCACAAATCAAACAAAAGAATGTAACCAAACGTCTTATATAGCAAATAGTTACTAGCAAATGCGTTAGGTACAAAAAAGCCAACCTCTAGGTTGGCTTTTCGCAAGTGGGTTGTTAATCCCTTGCTAGCTTTCTTCTGGTCGCTACTCGGTGCCCGGCACGGAATACATTCAAGAAGCCATTTCCCACATCACTCATTACAATATACAAACAAGGTACTAGTACTAAAGTGATTAGAGTTGCAAACATAACCGCAAAACCAAGTGCAACCGCCATTGGGATTACAAACTTAGCTTGCAAGCTGGTTTCGAACATAATCGGTAATACACCGGCAAAGGTTGTAATTGATGTCAGGGTGATTGCTCTAAAGCGCGCACAACCTGCTTCAATAACCGCTTGGCGAGTTGAAATACCTTCTCGGCGTGCTTGGTTTACAAAGTCGGTCATAACTAACGAGTCATTAATTACAACACCGGCTGCGGCAATCAAGCCAAAGCCCGACATCAAGCTAATATCTAGACCAAACCAGAAGTGACCCCAAATAGCTCCGGTTAAGCTAAATGGAATAACCGACATAACAATAAGAGGCTGCGAATAGCTCTTAAGCGGCACTGCAAGCAAGATATATACTAAAATCATACCACCGATAAAGAACATGATTTGCTCGTTAGCTTGCGCTTGTTGTTCTTCAATAGAACCACCTAGCTCAGTTTTAACTGATGGGTATTCCTCTTTTAACTGCGGTAATAAGTTCTCATCAACTTGCTTAACCACTTCACCCGGTTCAATCGCTTCTTCATCGATACTGCCGTAGATATACACAGTACGATAGCCACCTTCACGGCGAATATAGCTAATACCTGGCTTTTCGTTCAGTTCAACAACATCACCCAGCATCACCTCTTGGCCTGCAGGCGTTGTGATAACAGCGTGCTTTAATGATGCAAACGCTTCACGTGTTAGTTTCGGGTAACGAACCATAACACGTACTTCTTCACCGCGACGAATAACACGCTGAGCTTCACCACCGTAAAAGCTTGCGCCCACTTGGTTAGCAATGTTGGCAAGGTCTAAACCTAGATCATATGCCACAGGTTTTAGACTTAACTGCACTTCTTTGCTCGCCGGATCGATGGTCGAACTAATATCAAATAAGCCTTTTTGCTGTTGTAATAGTTGGATGAAACGACGACCTGCCTCGTTTAAAGTATCGATATCTGGGCCGTAAAGTAAGTAACCAAACTCACCATCCATTCCACCGCCATTTACATCATCGTAAATTTGCAGCGATTTCACACCTGGGATACTTGGCATTTGTTCACGCCAACGACGAGATAATTCGAATGCGTTATACGGGCGAAGCTCCTCATCTACCAGCGGAGCAAGTAATTGTGCTTCAGTACGACCTTGGTTGAACACTAAGATATCGCGAATTAGCTTTTGGCCAAACTCTCGTTCTGTCTCTTGATCTACCTTGTTAACCATGGCTTCGATTTCACGAATAGCATTAATCGTTTGCATATCCGAAGCATTTTCATTCATTTCTAAACGAATTTGCGGGAAGTCATGAGGTACTTTTGGTGTTGGTACCACACGCACTTGATTTGATGAAATTAAGCCAAACGTCAAAATCAATAAACCGATAAACGCAAATAGCACAAACCAACGCCACTCCACACACAACTCAATAAAACGCTTATATGGGCCATTTACAAAGTTAAAGAAACGTTTGTTAAAACGCGCTCGCCAGCTATTAGGATTAATTGGCGGAAACTTAGTGTGGGCAATATGTGCCGGTAAAATAAGTTTCGATTCAATCAAACTAAATATCAGACACAGAATTACCACCACGGCGATACCAAAGAAGAATGCGCTTTCTGGGCCACTTGATAAGGTGAATGGTGCAAATACAGCAATCGTTGTTAAAACACCAAATGTTGCTGGGGTAGCAACGCGCTTTGCGCCATTTACGACATTTACAACACCACCGCCTTTTTTCTCAATTTCGGTGTAGGCACTTTCCCCTATGACGATGGCATCATCGACCACGATCCCCAGCACCATAATAAAGGCAAATAACGACACGATATTAATACTGATACCAAATAATGGCATCATCATCATTGCACCTAAGAAACACACAGGTAAACCAATCATTACCCAAAGTGCCAACTTAAAGCGCAAGAAGATAGACAACATAATGGCAACCAAGATAGCCCCTTGGAATAAATTGCTTTTCATCATGTCTAAACGGGCATTTAGGTAGTAAGTCATGTCCATTAATGGCTCAAGACGCAAGCCCGCCGGTAGCTCTTTATTCTTTTGCTCAATAAACGCTTTAACTGAATCAGCAACCGGGATCATGTTTTGTTCTTTGGTTGCTTTTACTGATAAATAAACGGCATTTTCACCATTAAATTTAAAGTAGCGCTCACCTTCTGTGAATTGGTCTTTAATCACAGCGATGTCGTTTAGCAGCACTTTCGCGCCATTAGCACCAATTTTTACTGGGATCTGGCGGAACTCATCACCGCTGTAGTATTGATTTTCAACACGTACCGAGATAATACCTGCGTCAGTACGTAGTTGACCTGCCGAGATATTCGCAGAGTAACGACGTACTGCACTAGCCACCTCACTTAAAGTAAGGTTATATTGACGCAGTGAATCAGGGTCAATTTCAATTGCAATTTCATCAAGTGGTACATCGTTTTGCACCAGTGACACATTGGATAATTGCAGTAACTCATCTTCAATTTTATTTGCTACTGGCTTTAACTCAGTAAGTGGAATATCACCTACCAGCGTCATACCGATTACATCTTGGCGAAATTCAACCTGACTAATCGTCACAGGCTCCATGCCCGCAGGGAAAGTCGCAATACTGTCTACCCGTAGCTTCACTTTATCGAGTACATCAGTAAGTTCTGCATCAGTGTTGATCTCTAAACTTGCACGGCCACTATTTCGAAACGAGCGATATACACCACGTTTAATTTCGGTGACATCTTTTAGTGACTCTTCAATCTTGATCAGAATACTTTCTTCAATTTCCTGTGGTGAGGCCCCCGGATAATTGGCTTGTACTTCAATATAGTTAATTTCAACATTTGGGAACATCTGGCGCTGAATAGTGAAATAACTAATGATCCCCATGATGATGATAAACACCATCATTAAGTTAGCAGCGACCGAGTTATTGGCAAAATAAGCTATAAGGCCAGACTGTTTTTCTGTGTTTGTATCAGTCATAGTGCTACCTTAAAGCTTTTCAACCGCTGCAGTTTCTGCATCGCTTGTCATTTCTTTCATTCCAGCAACCTTCACTTCCATACCCTCTTGCGGGTACTCAGGCAGCGTCAGAACCAACTGGTCATTCACTTCAAGGCCATCACTAATGTAGAAGTACTCACCCTCTTCACGCACTACGGTTACTTTACGTGGTTCAAGTTTATTCTCGTCGTTCACAATCCACACCGTTTGGTTATTCACTAAAGACTGTGGTAAACGGTAGATGTTTTGTAATGTTGCACCGGCAAAGCTCACTTGTACGTAAGCACCAAATTTAATAGGTTGTACGTCGTGCTTTAAGCCGTATGGGTCATCAACACGAACAACTAAGTTGCTCATGCGAGTCGCGTTATCAACAACGCCTAGGTCACGGTCAATTTCGGCTTCACGAGTAAAGCTGTTTAAGCCTTTATTGATGATAGTCGCTTTAACGCCTTTTAAGCGTTTTGGCAAAAATACACTATCGAAACCAGCGATTGGTACAATGATTTCTGCACTTTCAATATTATTAATTTCAGCAACTTGGCTGCCTACATTAATGTATTGACCGACACCTATTTCACGGCTGATCACCAATGCATCGTAAGGTGCTTTTACCTCACAGCGAGCAAGGTCACGCTCGGCACGTTTTAATGCAGCTTGCGCTGATTTAACAGCGGCTTGCGCGCTTAAAACTTGAGGCTTACGTAGGAATAAGTCAGTGCGCTCACGTTCTGGGTAACGTCTTGCTTCATCCTCTGCCACTTTAGCTTGTGCTTGCTCTTCGATCAGTGCCGCTTGAGCACTAGCAAGTGACGCCTCAGCTTGTAGTACAGCTGCTTCGTAGTTATCTTTTTCGATGGTAAATAACACTTCACCACGAGCTACGATGCCACCCGCAACAAAGTTTGGGTGCCAGCTTGTAACTTCACCAGCCACTTGCGAGGCAAGTAAGGTACTTTCAAGCGGTTTCACTTCGCCGTAACTATTAATAATCACTTGATGATCATCACTTGCTACTGGCTCAACCTGTACTAAAGGACGCACATCAACTACATCCTTGTCTTTAGGCTCTTGAGCAATCGCGTTGATTGCCTTAAAACCAGCAACACCAACGATTAATGCAACAAACGGTAATATCCATTTTAATAAACTTGTGCGCATAACTTACACCTATAATATTTTCGCTGGCCCTATCATACCAAAGCTGACAGAAACATTAATGTGACATTTGTAAGGAACTGTTACAAAAACAGATAAATTGGCAACACAAAAATCAAAACTTATCTAAGAACAATTTGTTACAAACAAAAGTCACATAATATCAAAAACTTACAAAACCACCTTCACACTTGTTAACAAACAGCCTTTTATCAAGGGGTTAATTCATTAAACTTGATTGAGAAATAATTAAAGGAACGAGTTAACAATGAAAATAACAAACATTGCGCTGGCACTAAGCTTAGCGTTTGCCATGAATGGCCACGCCGCCGAAACAAAGAAAGAAGAAAAGAAGCCAAAAACACTGGCTGAAATGATCAAAGATAAAAGCGAGTTTGCCGGTGTTTTCAGCATTTACCAAGATGCGAAAACCGGCGATAACTTAATGGTGATCGACCAATCTCAACTTGATACACCATTTGTGTACTTTGCTCACACCGTTGATGGTGTTACTGACGCAGGCCACTTCAGAGGGGCATATCGCGAGACAAAGCTAATTGAGTTTCGTAAATATTTTGACCGCATTGATATTATTAGCAAAACACCGCGCTATAAATTTGATGAAAACTCAGCCTTAGCACGCTCTGCCGATGCCAACATCAGCGAAGCTGTGCTTGCGAGTATTAAAATCGAAAAAGAAGAAGACGGTAAAATTGCTTTTAATGTTGATAAGCTCTTTTTAAGTGAAGCACTGCATAAAGTATCACCGTGGGCGAACCCAAAAGATAAAAATGCCAGCAAGCGCTTTAAACTTGGTAAGTTAAACGACAAAAAATCGCGAATCGTTAAACAACGCCCTTACCCAAATAACCTAGATGTTGTAGTGGATTATGTATTTTCTAATGCCAACCCAACAGTACGAGGTTCAAAAGCCGTAAGCGATCCTCGTAACGTTTCAATTAAAGTCCAGCATTCATTCGTTGCGTTACCAAAAAATGATTATCAAGCTCGCCAAGATGACGCACGTATTGGTTATTTTACTAACGAATTCGACAATATGACATCAGCGGATTGGGCACCTTATGAAGATGTCATCAAGCGCTGGGACTTACAAAAGAAAGACCCATCAGCGGCACTTTCAGAGCCAGTTAAACCGATTACTTGGTGGATTGAAAACACTACGCCAGTTGAGTGGCGAGACACTATTCGCGATGCAGTACTAGCATGGAATAGCTCATTTGAAAAAGCAGGCTTTAAAAATGCCATCAAAGTAAAAGTACAACCTGATGACGCCGATTGGGATGCGGGCGATATTAACTACAATGTATTGCGTTGGACTGCATCACCGCGCCCTCCATTTGGCGGTTATGGCCCTGCCCTTGCGAACCCATTAACCGGTGAAATCTTAGGCTCTGACATCATGTTAGAGTATGTTTTCATGAAAAACCGTTGGATGTACGACACCTTATACACTCAAGGTGCAGCCACGCTTGAAACTAGCCAAAGCAACACAGATTTACATTGCTCACTGGGCCACAGCATTCAAGAAAACATGCTACTTGCTAAAGGCTTAGGCACAGGTGCGAGCATTGAAGACAAAGAGATTTTACGCCAAGGCTTAACTCAGCTAGTTTTACACGAAGTGGGCCATACCCTAGGTCTTAACCACAATATGAAATCATCTATCTTGTGGGATGAAAAAGAAGTTCACGATAAGAGTAAAACGCAGGGTATCGTAACGGGTTCAGTTATGGACTATGCACCAGCAAACATTGCCCCTATTGGTATGCAGCAAGGTGATATCTTCCAAACAAAACCAGGCCCTTACGATGATTGGGCAATTGAATACGGCTACAGCCAAGCATTAGCAGATAAAGCCGCTGAGCAGCAACGCCTTGAAAAAATTCTCGCTCGCTCATCTGAGCATGCTTTAGCGTTTGGTAATGATGCTGATGATATGCGTGCCCCAGGCCGCCATATTGACCCTCGTGTAATGATTGGCGATATGTCATCTAACCCTGCCGCATATGCTGATGATCGTATGGAGCTTATCAATAAGCTGTTTACTGAACTTAAAGACAAAGCCACGGTTAATGGTGAGTCATACCAACAGCTGGTTACCTCAGCGAACATTTTATTTAGAAGCTACAGAACACAAGCAGGCGTGGTATCTCGTCAAATTGGTGGTGTTTATGTAGAACGTAATGTGGTGGGTGATGACAAAAATGGCGCACCATTTACGCCAGTGCCACTTGAGCGCCAGCAACATGCAATGCAAGTATTAGCCGACAAAGTATTCTCGCCAAATGTACTTTCGAGCATGCAGCCACTGTATAACTACCTGCTACAGCAACGTCGTGGCTTTAATCATTATGGTAAGAACGAAGATCCTAAACCACATGGCATGATTTTAGGCATGCAAAAGCTGGTACTTGCTCAGTTGTTACACCCGGCTGTTATGCTGCGTATTTCAGACAGCGCAATGTATGGCAACGAGTATTCACTTAACCAATTTATGAATGACTTAACAGCAAGCATTTTTGTAGACAGCAAAAAAGCAAATACCCTAAGTCACAATCTACAAGTTGAATATGTGAATCAGCTAATCGCGATTGCTGGTTTAGGCAAAGCGAGCAAGCACGATAACCTAGCCAAAGCTGCTGCGCTTTATCAATTAAATCAAATTGCTGATATGAGCGTACCATGGGGGGCAGACACCGCAGCTAAAGCCCATAAGCAATATATCGATCGCTTAATTAGTAAGGCCCTCGAAGCATAATTAAAACAACACAAAAAAGGCTGCCACTTGGCAGCCTTTTTGTTTTTAAGCCATTGCTGGGCGCGATTTATAATACTGAATACACCCTAGTTGAGCGGCATTAGTCAGCAATATCATCACAAAGGTTAATATGTGAGACACACTCGGTGTCGCCATAGCAAGCTCGGCAGCGAGGCCGCAGCTTCCAGCAACAAACTGTAGGCTAAAGTAGCGCGCACTTAAATTACTAATATCACCACTTTTAATGGTTTTATAAGTCTGCGGCATAACACGAATAGAGCTCATGACTAAACCTACATAGGTTAGCCAGTTAAGCACCATTGCTGTTTCATAATGAGGGTTAAGCAACAAACCAAAAGGCACGACCGACATGGCTAATAACCCAGCTAGCTGCATGCGTTGCTTTCGCGCAGCGTTGTAACGAACAAAGTAGTAAAGAATCACACCACTTAGCATGCCGGTAACAACAAACGGCAAAACCATGTAAAAACGCTGAAAAAACAGGTTAAAGGTGATGAAATATAAACTTTGCGCGACACCAAAGCTCATCATTAACAGCGAAACGCCCGACACACTGCGATTTTTACGGATCTTATTTAAAAGCGGATAAAAGCTAAACGCTAAAATAAAGCATGAAATAATCGGCAAAAAGTGCGCCAAAACAGACCTCTCTCGTTACAATTTAGTTAATAAGTTAGCAGTTTATAAACTGCCCATGAAATTACAGTAAATACCTGTTTTTAAAGCAATTTAAAAGAGCGCGGCATTGTAATGAGAGCGCTTTAGAATGCAATAAAGAATAAAAAATAAACAACAGTCTATTGGCAAGATATCCGTACAAGCTGTTTACAGCTGATGACACTAACGACTGACTTGAATAATTAATGTGATCTGGGTACATTGATTAAATAGTGCTCAGGAGGGTTAAGCCATGAAGTCAATTTTATATGCGCTTGTTTTAAGTACTTTTTTATTTGGATGCAAGAGTACAAAACAACAACCAACGCCACCACCGAGTGTGGCCAGCTTACTCAATGCAGCACATTTTAAACACGTTGAACTTAGCGACCCTGAGCTTTTTACGCTCCCTGCGGATGAGCAAAAACGTTTTCTTAATTATTTTACCAAACGTCAAGGTGGTGATTTAAGGGATGACCAAATCCTATATCACTATTTAGAAAATAAGCTCACCAATTTTAATTACTTTAGCGCCACACTCAATGCCCAGCAGACTCTTCAAGGTCATCAAGGTAACTGTATTAGCTTAGCAATTTTAACCCATGCTTATGCTCAACTAGCAGGACTTCAAACAGGCTTTCAGGCAGTGTCGAGTGAGCCTGTTTATAGTAAACAAAATAACATCGTGTATGTATCGGGCCATTTTCGCACCAAAGTCTACGCCCCTTTAAATGAGGACGATAATTACTTGGTGCCACCAGGCACAGTCATCGATTACTTCCCGGCTCGTGGTAGTTTTTACTCTGGCCGCGCTGAATTAAAAGATTTAATTAGCCGTTATTACAGTAACTTGGCTGCAAAAGCACTGGCCTTGAAACAATTCGACTTAAGCTATAGTTATATATTAAAAGCCAATGAATACACCCCAAATGCAGCAGCACTTTATAATCTAGCTGCCGTTTTACATCGCCAAGCGGGTGATTTAGCTGGAGCAAAACATATTTATCAAACAGCAATGCAGCATGGCTTTAGCGATACAAATTTACTACATAATTACGCAGTGCTGGCCGAGCAACTTAATGATCAAGTTTTGGCTGAGCAGCTCAATTCACAGTTAGCGATGCTAGAGCAGGATCCATTCGAGTTACTGGCAACGGCAATTAACGCCCGTAACAATGGCAAGCTTTTTAAGGCAAAACAACAACTCGAAGACGCTATTGCATTAGCCCCTTATTTATCTGAACCCTATATAGAATTAGCGATTCTTAGTTATCAGCAAGGTAATGAACAAAGTAGTAAGGAATGGTTAGAAAAAGCCATTGAGATAGAAAATAAAGACGAAAAACTGGCGCTATATCACGCCAAGCTTTTCGCCTTAAAAGACCAACACTAGGCTATAACGAGTAATAGAAGCTTAGCCAAGCCCGTAAATCATTTTCAAAGTCGTCGCCTTCTACCCGGGCGACGCCAAAATCAAGGTTTACATCGTTTAAACCAGCGGGGCCCATACCAAAGCTAAAGTCTCCTCGCCATTTTAGCCCGTAACTTTGTGCATAGACTCGGTTATCAACTTGATGCTGTTGGTAATAAAGCCAAGGTAATAAATCTTTGTAACTAATGCCCCCGCCATAACCTTTATAGCGGTTACCTGATTGACTAATAAACGGCAACTCAGGGGCAACAACAAAGCCGCTTTGCGTGTCATTATTAATTAAGTTTGACTCATAACCGCCAAGTGCAAGAATACTGTCATCGCGATATTGCTGTGCAAAATTAACATAAACAGGAATATCAAAAGCGTAACCGCTCAACACCGTGGCAAAGTTATAGCCCTGCCAATTATTCGAGTTAGCATCACCGGATAACCACTGAGCACTCACAGACTGAGCAAAACCGTATCGCTGTCTATCATGTTGCCATTTTTGTTCAAGTCCAAGGGTTAACCATTGATCATCCCCGTTACTAAAATCACTGTAGTTATAGCTCAAACTCGGTGTAATACTAAGCTGCTGAAACTGCAACGGGTAGCTCATGGCTAAATGCGCCCCAGTGTTACTTATATTCACCGGTATTTGTGAATGGTACTGTTTTGCCGATTCAAGGTCGTAATCAAATAACAGCGCTTTAAATTTTAAATCAAACGCTGAGTACTTAGCGGCCGCAAACACCCCTTCTAATGCTTTGTCATGTAAATCAACACTGTAGCCTGCTTGTAAATCGAGCTGCTTTAAAAAGTCGTTACTTTTTACTCCAAGGGTAAGCAGCGAAGATGATGCCGAGTAATACTGAGATGCCAATGAAAAGGTGGGTTTTTGCTGCCAAATATCATAATCGGCTGGCTCAGTTGGGCTTTGCGGGTAGATTTTAGCCTCAGGTAATACTTCGCTCGTTACTTGCCCTCGTGGTGGCTCCGCACTTTTAGCAAATTCAACAACCTCTAATCCTTGTGGTTGCTCAGCAAAATGCTTGATATTCGGCCCTTCAGCAGTGATCGATAAATACAAAAGTTCACCGTTATTCATTGCCATTGGGTGTGCAACAGCTTCTTGGCCTTGCGTTAATTGGCGTAGTGAATTGCTTTGTATATCATAATGATATAAATCGAGAGCTTTATTTTTACCAGCGACAAAATAAAGCCCTTTGCCATCGGCTTGCCAATTAGGTTGTGACACATACTGATAGCCCTCTGGCATTGGCACAGTAAGTGATTTTTGGGAACTTAAATCTTGTATATACAACTGCCAATTAGCATTCAATGTCGCTTTTAAATAGGCAAGTTGTGTTTTATTAGGGCTTAGTAATGGATAGTCATAAACCGTTTCTAGGCTTTTCTCAAATAAAGGCGTAGCGACACCAGTATTGAGGTCAAGGCGCACTAGCTCCGAGAAACCATGCTTCGTTTGCTCAGCATAAACCGTTTGCCCGTTATCACTGATACTAAAGCGGCGCAGCCCTGCATGATGGGTCAAAGCGCTCACTTTACCTGTGTCGATATCATAACGGTATAAATCAGAAATACCTTGAATTGAGCCTTTAGCAACAGTTGTTGTGGCGGTAAAAAACAATGTATTTTCGTCTAACCACTGCGGGTTTTTTATACCCTGCCTATTAATTTGGTTAAGCACATGTTTTTGCTTACGTTTAAAAACACTGGGGGCTTTATCAGCAATATCAGCAGGGTCATCATCGAGTAACGCTTGTTGCTGCTTTGCAAAATCATCAGCAGCCTGTTGATTGTCATCAGTGCTATAAATGACTAAACGGGTTTCGTCATCTTTGTTGCGCTCAACAATGGCAAGCTTACTGTTATCTAAACTTAAAACAGGGTTCGAGGCGTATAGATCAAGCTCCAACCATAGCTTACTTGTAAGTGCTTGCTCACTTACTTCTTTAGCCATTGCTTTATAAGTATATTCTGCAATAAAACGGCGGTAGAGGCGCTCAGGTGAGTCGCCAAAAACGCCGCTAAAGGCCTCATTAAAATCACGTGCTTTAACCGCTTGCATGCGAGTCCAAACTGCATCAAGAGTTTGCGCTGAATAGCTCTCTTCAAGCCAAGCAAGAAAGCGAGAACCCATTAAATATGCCATTGAGCCAGCTAAATAGCCCCCTTCGGTACTACTTAATTGGCTATATCGTGGCAATGCACCTTGCTGTGCAAATTCAACCAGTATTGCCTCTGAAAGGTTGTCGTATAAACGACCCCGCCCTGTCATTTTCGACTCCAGTAGCGTTGCATACCCTTCGGCAGCCCAGCGCGGCATTTCGCCTTCAACTAAGTCATAAATATCCCAACTATTACGAATAGCTTGGCGCACGTCACTTCGAGTAGGCTGAGCAAGGTGCACCAAATGAATATATTCGTGCAAAATCAATAACTGCTGCCAGCCATCGGTGTTAGAAATCACCGTATCGGATTGTGGAGGCGTAGTAAACAAAGCCATTAAAGGCTTGTTAGTCACCGGCAAAGCAAAGCCATTGGAGGCGTTAAATGGGTCAAAAACCAGAACATCGACCACTTCATCAAGAGCACGGTTTTGCTGTTTTAGTACCTTATCGCGAACAATTTCAAGCTCTGTTGCCGCTGAACGGGCCCATTGCTGATTCTCAGTACTAAAGTGCACATTAAAGTGCTCGGTATGAATAGTTTGCCAAGTCTCTTGGCTTGAAGCGTGGCTAGCAGCAAGTAATGCCACAGTTAACAGAGCTTTTTTCATCACAATCCTTGATTAGCAAGTTGCTTAATTTAAGGGCTAGTATGCGATGCTTTTTTAAAAGGCTGAAGTTAAAAAGTGTAAGAAATTACTCGATTTTTAGCGGCCGTACTAAACCGAGTAATTGATAAATAATAAAAATAGTCACGGCAAACATCAGGCTACTTCTTAATGCACCGAGCCCCGCAATGACTAAAGCTGCGGTTACGAGTAAAGCAATTGCTGTAACGGCAACACTCACACATAAGCCCTTACACTCCTGCTGCGAACGTGCATAACAAAGTAAGGCAACAACACCTGAAATAGCTAAAATAGGTAGTAAATAAATCATTGCGCACCCGTGATTATTGACGTTGCGCTAGTATACCTCGATATTAAAACGAGTCAATGATATTGAGAATTGTTTTCATTTAAAACCAATTCCGCTCAACGCCTTCTATTTCATATAGGGAGAAATCAGCAAACTGCTCAGCCAGCTCTGCTTTTAAGTAAGGCATTGATACTGAACCAGAAGCCAGTTGTATATACAAGCTTTTAAGCTGTGATCGGCGCATTAAATAAGTGCTTATTGTGGTGACGCTTTGCGCTTTATAGATTTCAAAAACACGATACTGCACACCCAGCATGCCGGTTTTAAATACGGCAAAAAAACGGCCGTCATGTTGATACATAGCCAAACCCGTTTTTTGATAATTCAAAAACACACCGGTCATCAAAACTAAGCCCACGACAATGCTCCACAGCATCGTAGCAGCATCAAATAAGCCGTTGAAAATTAAAGCAGAAAATACAGTTGGCAGGATCACATATAAAAACGTATTTTTATAAAGTAAAGCTCGCTCAGGCTTAATAAAGTTAAGCTCTGTTAAATCAACAAACCATGGAAATAACCAGCCACACACGGCTTGCACTTGCTCTTTGGTGATTACTGGCATCACTAGCGTTTGTTTATTTTTATGTGCCGCAACTCCAGCTGCCATCCCACCACTACTCACTTGTGGGCAAATTAAGGTATAGCGATTAAGGAACCTAGCAATAATATTTTGTTTGATTTGCACACTTTGAATTTTCGACACGCTGATCGAGAGTTGCTGTCGCTCAAATAAACCTGCCACACGCTTAAACTTATCGTCCTGAAAATACAGCTGAAAGTTAAAAAAGCGCACTAAGGCCATGACAACAGAAAGTAAAATGGCACATAAAACAATGGCAACAACCATAATTAACACAGCGATTGCAGCTGCGCTGCCAACAAAAGCAGCTTGCTCATTCAGTATGGCCTCTAGGCGGTTTATGATAGTTTTTTCGAGGTACTCAAAAATCACATTCATAAATGGGGCAAGCGCAGCCAATGCTAAAATTGCCATGTTCGACATCAAACCAAACTTAGCAATTTCAGCATTGCTGATCGTTAAGGTTTTCGGTTTATCTGTTGCTTCGCTCTGCTCAACAGGTAGCTGCTCTTGCTGTTGTAACTGAGCCTTAAATTCCATAACTTGTTCACGAACTTGCTCGGCATAGCTAAGCTTAACTCCCGGGATAACAGCTTCTTGAGCACTACTACCGGCGGCATCGAAAATACAATTAACTAAATTAACTGGCTGAAAATAAAAAGGCTCGGCAATGTTTACGTTCTGTACTCGAGCAAATTTTAGGGTTAGCCGCTCTTTTTTAAATACCCCTTTATTGAGCAGTATTTCATGACCATCTGTTATGCGGTATTTAAAATTACGATAATAAGCAAAGGCATACAGCACTAAAACTAAAGAGGCTACGGCAACAGCTATTTGCCCCCAAAACAGCTTTTGCTCAACTTGCGTAACAAATAACACCAAAATTGGCAGTAAATTAAGTAGCCCATCTTTTATGAAGCGCAGTGCAAAGTGAACAATAAAATACAGTAGCGCCCATGGCGACACGCGTTGCCATTGTTGATCACTCATCGGCAAGCTCATTTTCTTGAGTTGCTGCATTATCACCATAACTTTGCACGAACTGGCGAACATCATTGCATTGTTCGTCAGTTAACCCACTGATATGTAAATCAGCACTCATGCCACCCGCACTGTAAAGCCTGAGTGTTGCGAGTCCTAACTTTCGCTCAATTGGGCCGCGATGAATTTCGGTGTGTTGCACGCGAGAAATAGGCAATAAAGTGATTTGTTGCCAAATTAAACCTCGCTTAAAGGCAATATCATGCTCTCTTACTGCCACCCCTTTAGCGCGAACGCTGTAAAGGTTGTAAACCATCGACAGTATTACCAACAATGGCAAAACCAAAAGCCAAGGTGTAGCAATAGCTTCGCTAACGGCAGGATTAAAGTGCCGTACCGCAATGATCACGGCCATCAGAGGCACATAAAACAACAACCAATTTAGTTGTACATGCCATATCGCATTATCAGCAAGTGGTTGGAATTGAATCGTTTGATGCTTTGGAAGGGTTTCTATTTGTTGATTACTAAACACGGTAATTCCTTGTAAAGGCCAGCTGTGCTGGCCTTACGTGCTAACACTGAGTTGTTATATGTTATAAATTATACCCAGCGTAGTTTTGTTGCAAGTGTGTGGCTTGCTCCTGGTGCAAGTTCAACACTATCATCAAGGACATTAGCCGCTTCTAAGCACAGCATTACGTGGTATTCTTCATCAGCAAAATTAGAAAGGCGTTTTGATTTATCAATCCATGGATTCCAAAGAACACACGATGTTGAATTTTCGCGACCTACTTCAATAATGCCATCAGGTGTAATGATACGCTGAGTGTCTTTTGCTTCGGTGTAAACCATGTCTGTTTCACGTGCGAACGACACTAATTCATTTTGCTCAAATGGACCTTCAGCAAATTCAATGTATTTCGCGCCTTGCAGACCATCTACTTTTGTTTCTTCAATTGCTGGTGTTGGGAAGTACGTGTGTAGTGCTTGAGTAAACTGTACTGTTTGGTTATCTAAGTTCGTGGTTGTTAAACGCATCTCTAAGCTAGAGGTTAAAATAAACTCAGCCAATAACTTAGTTTTATAAGGCCAATACTTTTCATCAACTTGCGCCATCGGCAATGACAAGCTGATATAAATAGAATCGTCTTGTTCTTTCACTTCTTCTGCGCGCCATAAACTTGTGCGAGCAACACCATGAGCTGGCCAGCCTTCATGTTGGCTTACTCCGAACCATGGCCAACAAATCGGAATACCGCCTCGCACACCTTTGCCTTCTTGGTAATCTTCTAATTCTGAGACCCATAATAATGGCTTTTTATCGGTTGGCGTGAACTCAGTGATCTGCGCACCTTGCAGAAAAATAGTTGCGCTACAAAACTCACTAGCAACTTTAATAAATTCAAGCCCGGTTTCACTTTGCTCAATCGTAACTGATGGCGATAACTTCATAATTCGTCCCATTTAATGAAAGAAAAATCCACCTTACCCAATGCAGTGGCTTTTAGTAAATAATATTTAGTTATTTGTATAAATTGTTTTACTACAAAGTGATGGTGTCACCTCGTAGTTACATTTTAAGTGTTAACAACAATTACTCCATCTAAATTTTAACTTTTGCTTTTTAATTTCTGCTCTAATTATTTTAAAAGCACAAAAACAACCTTTATGGCCATAAATTATAAGCAATATAGTCATTATTTATTTGAACTCAATTTATTAGATGTGTAAAATTTTTTGATTGCGGTTGCTCCACGCCGCCTTATTTAAGAGACAGAAACATGCAAAAGTATGACGAGCTACTAGTGTCGCTGCGTAAAGTGATCAGAGCCATCGACCTTCATTCAAAACAGCTCAATAAAACCTCTGGCTTAACAGGCCCACAATTACTGATTATGAACGAGGTTGCACAAACCGATGGCATAACCGCTAGTCGCATTGCACAAAATGTAAATCTAAGCCCAGCGACGGTTACTAATATCTTAGACCGTATAGAAAACCGTAACCTGATCACCCGTGTTCGTAGCCAATTAGATAAACGCCGAGTTAGTTTGCATCTCACAGAAGCGGGTAAACAGCTACTAGATCAAGCACCTCAGCCTCTGCAAGAACACTTCATTGAAAAGTTCTCAGCACTCGATGAGTGGGAGCAAAGCTTACTACTTTCATCAATGCAACGTATTGCCGCAATGATGGATGCAGATCAGCTTGATGCTTCACCTCTGCTTGAAGTTGGCGCAATCACCAAGACATTAGAACCACAGTAAAAATTAAAACTGATTGATTAATATTAATTTTCTGTGTCTAGTCTTGGGTTCAGCATGATTATCAACTATGCTTGGTAGTACCCATTCCAACACTAGCGAAAATTCATGCTTAAACTATCAAAGTTAGCCCTCGCAATAGCCTTGGGCACAACTTCAAGTCTTAGTCAGGCATCTGAAATTGATGACCTTCAAAAGCAGCTGCAATTGCTGAAACAGCAAATGCAACAACTGCAAAGCAAACTTGATGCTGCCGAAGAAAAATCGCAGCAACAAGCCGAAAAACAAGCGCAAATTGATGCACAAGTAGCAAAGCAACAAAAGCAACTTGAGCAGCAAACAGCAGCTGTTGAAGCGCCTAAAAAAGAATCTGGCATTAAGGTCGGGGGTGCAGTACGTACCAACTTCAGCCATACATCTTATAATGATGGTAATAAAAACCGCGGTGGTGACTTCGATTTTGACATCTTCAGGCTAAATTTTGCAGGCGATGTCGGTGATGTGCAGCTTAACGCTGAGATCCGTTTTTTCGATTACATGACTGCAGTTAAGTATGCCTATGCAGCCTATGACTTTGCCGAAGACTGGCAGGTACAGGCAGGTATTACCAAAGTGCCTTTTGGTAACTGGCCTTATAACTCACACAACTACTTCTTTGGCACTACTTACTATATTGGTCTTGAAGATGACCATGATTTAGGTGTGTTATTCAAGCGCAAAATTGCTGATAACTGGCAAATTGACCTTGGCTTTTTCAAAAATGATGAGCTAGGTGGCGTTGATGGTTACGTAAGCGACAGAAGCGACCGCTATTCATACGATGTTGTCGGTTTCCGCTCTGCTGATGAAGGTATCTATGCCGAACCAACCAATGCGATTGGTGAGTACAACACCTTCTCTGGTCGTTATGGTTATCACTTTGAGCATGACGGCGGCACCACCGAGCTAGGTGTTTCTGCGTTATCGGGTGGCTTGCATGACGGTGAAGATAAAGCCGGCGATTACTACGCCTGGGCTGTGCACTTAAACAGTACTATCGGTCCATGGAATTTCCAGCTACAGCATGGTGAGTATAACTACGATATCGACAACGTCGACCGTATGGCCGTGGGTGCTTATGCGTTTTACGATAGTATTGCCGCAGAAGCGACCATGACTAATGCTAATATCGCTTACAGCCTGCCTGTAGAGTGGGGTCCGGTAACAAACCTGCAGTTTTATAATGACTACGGCATCATTTATGACAAGTCAGATAACAGCGAAGATACATGGATGAATGTAACCGGTGTATCTGTTGCCGCAGGTGGCTTATTCACTTACTTTGATTTTGTACAAGCGAAAAACCAACCATTTGTTGGTGGTTCAATTGCTGGCGACAGCGACGAGACTGAAACCCGCTTCAATATCAATATAGGTTATTACTTTTAAGATACGCTTAATTAAGTGAAAGCAAGGAGCTGGCCTCCTTGCTTTTTTATTTACTCGAAACCACACAACAACCTCACGCTATCCTTAACGTTCATTCATTACTAGCAAACTTCTTACTTCACTCCCAAGTTGTCCACTATGCTTAAGGCTAAGGTCCGACCTGTACCTTTAGTTAAAACATTCTATGGATATACAAATGAAAATCATTATCATATAGTATCATTCTAAGCCCGATTTATTGTTAAAAGCTGTATAGCTGCTTTGTCTGATTATCACTTAGAAATTATGGGTATAACCCTATGACAACATCAACTACTCCGTGCATTTACTCTAAAGACGTTGCTGAGGAACATATTCATGCCAATACTCGAGCTACTTTCTCGAGCTGAAAAGCTAAAACAAGCGATAAGCATCATAACCGATGATATTGATCATCATTTATTAGCGCTAGCGCCTAGTGCTGATTTAGATAACTATAAAAAGTTTTTAACCTTACAGTATGCTTACCAGTTAGAATTAAAAGGCCTCTACGAGCATGCTGGTTTACATCAATATATAGATAACTTACATGATCGTACGCGATTATCTTTAATCAAGCAGGACTTAGACGATTTAAAGCACCCATTACCAAATCATCATCAGCAACCCTGCCGCTTTCAAAATGCTGACTTTGCCTATGTACTTGGTTGGCTGTATGTAATTGAAGGATCGCAATTTTCTGCAGCTACATTAGGCAAACAGGTAGAAGCTGAGCTAAAGTTAAATAATCAACGTGGTGCACGCTACCTTGCTAAAGCCAGTGAATACTCTAAAGACTGTCAACTAAGTCATCTTATTGATAACCTTGAGCTCTGTGAACAGCAACAAGCCACCTTGATAAAAGGTGCCGAGCAAGCACTGCAACGATTTAAGTTTTATCAGGCCCAGTTTTATTGATGAATGTGAGAGCGGCGTTTACCGCCTATAAAAATGGCTGCTATCAATTACTCGGGTTATTGATGGTGGGTTTAGGTATCATAGGTATTGCATTACCTGTGATGCCTACGACTATCTTTTTTATACTCGCATTGGCGTGCTTTACCCGCTCATCACCCAAGCTTTCTGCCTGGCTGCTAAACCACCCCAGATACGGCCAACCGTTAAGGTTTTGGCAAGAGCATAAGGTTGTCCCTACCCGTGCTAAGTTATTAGCAGGTTTTGGTATGGCTATCGGATATGCTTTTTTACTACTAAGTGCCGCGCCAATTTGGGTGATGTATTTAGTAGCAGTGATTGAATTGAGCGTATTAGCCTATTTAATTAACCGCCCATCTGAGCCAAATAAACCAACCCTAATTCAAGTTAATATAACCACACAGATGCGCTTGATGTTGCTTGCTTGTTTTCTCAGTTCGCAACTAGCTGTTATGGCTTACCTCGCTATTCATTTCTAGCACAAAGAAATGTAAAGAACGTAAACCCGCTTGTTATCAGTAATACAAATCATTATCATATTTGTATCTTTAACGAATAAACCGCATTATGTTCTCATTTAACAAACGCAGCTTTTATAGCGTTAGCCGCGCCTTACACATATACCTTTCAACGGCCTTATTCTTTT
Organism: Pseudoalteromonas sp. P1-26; assembly: GCF_001401795.1. Taxonomy (NCBI): domain Bacteria; kingdom Pseudomonadati; phylum Pseudomonadota; class Gammaproteobacteria; order Alteromonadales; family Pseudoalteromonadaceae; genus Pseudoalteromonas; species Pseudoalteromonas sp. P1-26. The sequence continues at coordinate 210,803 of NZ_LKDX01000001.1, forward strand.
TGCTTATTTTGTTTTGTGTCAGTGGCATCATTCTTAACCACGTTAGTTGGCTCGAAAATGATAAACATAATGGTCAGAACCAACTACTTGTTTCTGCAGAGCTATTCGAAAAAGCACAAGCAAACCTCGATACATTACCAAGCCTTTACCCTGAAATAGAGCAATACATGCAACAGCAGTTTTCACTCAACAATGTAAAAAGTATTGAGTGGGAAAAAGAAGATGCCTTGGTAATGCTCGACTACCCGCTTCCGGCTGGCTTTGCCTACGCCGAAATCGATTTTCAAACCGGTGAACTTAATATTGATTATCAAACTGGTGGCTTTATGAGTCTGATAGGCGACTTACACAAGGGCCGCCATACAGGCGAAGCATGGAGCTGGGTGATTGATATCTCAGCTGTTTTGATAATTCTGTTTGCTATTACCGGATTATTTATCCTCTTTCAAAACCGTAAAAAACGTGCCGCAGGCCTTTGGTTAACGCTGCTTGGTGTTGCCACGCCTTTGGTTATTTATCTAGTTTGGGTGCCTCAACTTAAAGGAGTATCTTAATGAAAAAAGCCCACTTACTCGTTGCTCTACTAATTGGCTGTTTGTTCAGCCCTCTGAGCTTTGCAAAAGATCCCAACCTAACCGTTGAATTTACCTTACCTGAGCTAGATGTTTCTCCATATCATCGCCCTTACGTGGCGTTATGGCTAGAAACACCTGAACGTAAACACGTTACCACTATTGCACTTTGGGTCGAAAAAGCTGAATGGTTTAAAGACTTACGTCAGTGGTGGCGAAAAGCAGGTCGTAGCAACGACAGCTTTGATGGTGTAACAGGTGCAACAAAACGCCCAGGCACTTACACCATTGAGTGGCAAGGTAAAGATTTAAAAGGTAATCCAGTTAAACCTGGTAGCTACCTACTAAATGTTGAAGTTGTACGTGAAGAAGGTGGCCGAGATTACACCCGCGTTGAAATCGACTTAACGAAAGACGGCAAAGTCACAATTGAAGGCGAAAAAGAGTTCGCGACTAGCTTTGTTACCATTACCAGTAATTAAGGACAAACAATGAAATTAAAATTATTAAAAACGGCGCTGATCGGCGCCGTGACCTTCACAGCAATTGCATCTGGCTATGCACAAGCACATGCCCGTTGGTTAATGCCATCTCACACTTCTTTATCTGGTGAGAAAACTCACTATGTGATGATTGATGCCAGTATTTCTAATGAGTTGTTTAGCCCAGATAAAGCATACCGCCCAAAACAAAAAGGCGCAGAGTATGACGACAACTTATTAATTGCCCTTGCTCCAAATGGTAAGCCGGTTGAAGAAACGATTCGCGCATACTATTTAAAACGCAAAAACTCAGCGGCAGTGAGCTTAACGCAAGATGGTACTTACCATATTGCTATGCAGCAAAAGCCAATGCTAATGACTTTCTATAAAGATAAAGACGGCAATCGCGGCCGTGTTTTCGCAGGTAAAAAAGAAGCAGACCTACCAGCAGGCGCAACCGACGTGCGCACTGTAAAATCAATCGCAACTGTTGATACTTTTGTTAGCCGTAATGGTACTTCTAAGCCAACATTGCTTGGTCAGGGCTTAGAAATTTCAGGCCCTACTCACCCGAACGATCTATTTGCTGGTGAAGAAGCTAAGTTCCAATTACTAATGGATGGCAAACCAGCTGCTGACGTTGAGCTTGCTATTGTTCGTGGTAGTGCTCGCTACCGTAATGAGCGTGACGAAGTTAAAGTAACAACCGATAAAAAAGGTTTCTTTACTGTGACATTCGCTCACGCTGATATGTATTTGATTGAAGCATCTGTAAATCAAAAGCCAACAGAGGCTGATATCGATAACGTACGCTATTCATTGTTCACAACGCTTGAAGTAGCGCCTGAATAATATGCTGATTAGGCCTTAGCAAAGGCCTAATTCGACTTACGAGGAAGGCTGTAGTCAACCGTGTGATCGCAGCTACCGTCTTTCTCGCAATCATTTACCCCATCACCATCTACATCCCAGCTTGGGTGCATGCCTTTTAATGTACTTTTTAATACCGAGATATCGGCTGTAAATTCACTTTGCTCATCACGGCGCGCAGCATTGCGCATGAGAAACACCCGAATCACATAATCGCCATTATCAGGAATTGTAAGCTCGGCATGATCACCTTTTGCCGGGCCAACAAACAAAGCAGTTGGGTTGCCTTTTGGTAAAATATTAAAGTAGTTGCTTGAATTTGATGGAGCAAAATCAACCTTTAAAGTAGTGCCTTTATTAAGGTTAATTTGATATTCCAGCATCTCATAACCTTTAATTGTGTCTTTAACTTGCCAGCTTTGCTGCACCGCAATATCTGAAGCTAGCAACTCATAATGACGACTATTTGGTAAATTTTGTTCGGCAAACACCAAGCTACTTGTAGCCACCGAAAAACAAAACCCTATTAATAACAACAACTTCATATTCAACCTTCTTTTATGTTCTTTTTTAAAGAATGATAAATACTAATTTTACAATTTTTAATTCTTTTAAAGTGAACTTATAGTTACTCCATCGCAGACACACTGCTTAACTAAACAGGATACCTACTATGAAACTTTTTACTTTAATCTCAGCTCAACCACACTTACAAAATATTAGCACTTTATTGGCACGTATTGGTTTATCGGCCATCTTTTTACTAACCGGCTTTAGCAAAATAGAATTTTTTGATGCAACAGCACAGTACATGGCATCAGTAGGTTTACCAGAGTTCTTACTGCCGTTTGTGATTGCCTTTGAAATTGTTGGCGGATTATTTATTTTACTCGGCTTTTTAACACAACTAACCGCTGTCGCTTTTGCTGGTTTCAGCCTAGTTAGTGCTTTGTTATTCCACTTTCAACTTGATGATCAAATGCAATTTTTAATGTTCTACAAAAATATTGCGATGGCAGGCGGCTTTTTAGCATTAGCCAGTGTTGGTGCAGGCAAAATCAGCCTAGATCAACTAGTGTTAAAACGTAGTCAGGCATAATATTTATCCCAGCCAATAACCTAGGTTGTTGGCTGAATTTGTTTTTAAGAGGGCGCGAATATGGCAACGTTATTAACAGCAACCAGCCATGATATTGGTGGGCTCGATGTGAAACGCATCTTGCCTCATTTTGACAAAAAAATGGTTGGGCCATTTGTCTTTTTTGACCACATGGGGCCAAATCACTTTCCTCGCGGGGAAGGCATAAATGTGAGGCCTCACCCTCATATTGGCTTATCAACGCTCACTTATTTATTTACTGGCAGTATTTACCATCGCGATTCGCTAGGTAATAGCCTGCAAATAGAACCCGGCGATGTTAACTGGATGACCGCAGGTCGCGGTATAGTTCACTCAGAAAGAGAAAGCCTAGAAGTGCGGGCGATCGAGCACGACATTAATGGTCTGCAATGCTGGGTTGCTTTACCTGAAAGTATGACCGAAATAGCACCGCATTTTGAACATATCAAAAAACAACAATTGCCTGAGAAAATCGAAAAAGGCGTGCTGATGCGGCTCATTGTCGGTGATGCTTATGGCTTAAGCTCCCCTGTCAAAACCTACTCTCCGATGTTTTATGTAGATACGGTAGCAGAGCAAGGCAGCCATATTACTAAACCGCATCCTCATCATGAAACCGCCGTGTATGTTATTTATGGTGAAATTAGTGTGGGTGATACTCGCTATACCCAAGGCGACTTTGTACTACTTGATGACAGTGAACACGAAATAACGACTCTGGTGCACAGCCGCTTTATTTTACTCGGTGGCAGTAAATTCAATAAAGTCCCGTATTTACACTGGAATTTTGTTGCTTACAGCAAAGAGCGCATCGAGCAAGCAAAACAAGATTGGCAAGCACAGCGTTTTGCTAAAATTCCCGGTGATGAGCTTGAGTATATTGAGTTGCCCTCACCTAAAAAGTAAACTTTTTCAGCATTTACAGGTACTATTAGGTAGTTAAGTAAGCAAAGGAACATCATGCTAAGAATTACGCTAGAACAGTGGCGCATGTTTCGTGCTGTTGTTGAATTTGGAGGCTTTAACCAAGCCTCACAAGGTATTCATAAAAGCCAATCGAGTATTCATAATGCAGTTGGCAAAATTGAATCTGCACTCGATGTAAAGTTATTCAGCATTCAAGGCCGTAAAACCGTGCTCACTGAAGCCGGCGAAATGATGCTGCGCCGTGCTAATTACTTACTTGATGAAGCTGCTAAAGTTGAGGCCATTGGGCAAACCTTGGGTGAAGGTATCGAAAGTAAGTTACGCATTGCTGTTGATGCTATTTTCCCACAACAACTGCTTTATAAAGTACTTAACGACACGTCATCGCAATACCCACAACTGCGTATTGAGCTGCATGAGTCTGTACTAATGGGAGGCAATGAACTGCTCGAAAACGATCAGGTTGATATTGCCATTACCGGCTTTCCAATTGCGGCAAACTTTCACGAAGAGTTATGTGATATCGAGTTTATTGCCGTCGCCCACCCAGAGCACCCCTTGCATGATATAGAGCGTGAAATTACCCTCGAAGATTTAAAATCACACCGCCAAATAGTAGTTCGCGATTCAGCGAATAAGCACAAACAAGATGGTGGCTGGTTAGGTGCCGATCAGCGCTGGACCGTCACTCATATGCGCACTTCGATTGATATGATCAGTAATGGACTGGGCTTTGCGTGGTTACCAAAAGTCGCGATAGAAAAACAACTTGCGGCAGGGCAAATGAAAGCACTTAATTTAACCCATAACAGCAGTCGCAGCGCTAAGTTACATTTACTCTTTAAAGACGGTGACAAACTGGGTCCTGCAGCACGCTCGTTTATTGGCGAGTTGCGTTATCAAGTAATGGAAAACCTATAGCTTCAAGGGCGTTTCAGCAATACCTTTAACGCCCGGCTCGAGAATAAACACGCCACCACTGTGAGGGTAATCAGCGAGCACAGAGTCTTCTAGCCCTACTGCCGCAGTTGTCACTGCCAGATGCGTGAGCTCTTCACCTACAAATGCGACACTTGTAACACGCGGTGCGGGTAAGCGAATAAACTGTACTTGCTCACCGTTTGGAGCAAAACGATACACGCCATAACCATTCCATGCAGCAACCCACAGATGATCTTCGCTATCAACTGTCATGCCATCAGGAAAACCCATATTGTCAGTAAAGCGAATAAACTCTTGTTTATCTGCAAGCTCGCCATGCTCATTCAGAGTGAAGCGGTAGATTGTTTGTTTATCTGAGTCTGTAGAATATAGAAACTGGCCATTTTTACTTACCGCAGGCCCATTGCTAATGGTGTAGTCATGATCAACTGCTGTCGGAGCCTGGCCATGACCAAAACGGTATAACTTGCCACTATTGGTTTGCTCTTGAGAGTCCATTGAGCCAAAAAAGCCAAAGCCTTGGCGAGACGTTTTACCATCGTTTAAGCGGTTTTTTGAGGGTTCGTGATCGATTGAGTAAAGAAGTTCGCGGCTAAAGTCTTCACTATTGAGCTTATAAATGCCTTTGGCAAAGCCTGCGATTAATTCAGCTTGCTCGGTTTCCATCACCCAGCAAATCGGTTCTGGCATAGTAAACTGGCTAACTCGCATCGATTGACACTGCAAACGAAACAAACGCTGCCCTAAAATATCGACCCAAAATAAACAGTTATGTGCCTTAGCAAAATAGGCACCTTCGCCCAATTGGCATTGGCTAGAAATGATTACTTTAATGGTGTCATCGAGCATAGGCTTCATTACACAAACTGCTGAACTATTCTCATTCTATCTGTGTATGAAAATAAGTGCTAGACCAGATAAGCCAGCAACCAGCAAGATTATGCCGCGAATAGCCTTTTCATTGAGGTTATTGTTGATCACAAACGACAAGCCCCAACCAATTAAAATAGCGGGTAAACAGAAAAAGAACAGCTTTACATCGGCCATATCGGCAGAACCTGTCAGCATTAATACAATAATGCCAAACAGGTTTATAAATACAAAAAAGGCACTCAGGTTTGCTTTAATTTTGTCTTTATCTTCAGCTTGATAGAGTAACCCCATTGGCGCGCCACCGGCTGACGTTGTGGTACCTAAAAAGCCCGACGACATTGACGCGAGTAAGCTTGTAATGGTGGAAATTTTCGGTTTCATACCTATGATAGACAACGCTACCACCACCAAAATACTCACTCCGAGCAAGAGTTGATACTGCTTCGCATTGACATACCACATCACCACAGCAGCAAGGATAACTCCCACTGCACCACCAATAATGGAAATGCCTGTTTGTTTCATGTCTATCGCGCCGCGGTGTTTAATCATTAACACCGACGTTAAAAACAGCGCATTCAGAATCATTGGCCCAGGCACCAGCTCTGGCATAAGCCAGTAAAGCACAGGCACACATAGCATGCCTAGACCAAAGCCAATAACACTTTGCAGGCAAGCGCCAATAATCAGAATTAAATAAACAAGTACAAAGTCGGTCAAACTTTCTTACCACCTTCCTAAGTATGAGCTCTGTTGATTCTATAACCCATATTTTATTATTATAGTATCATTTGAATTATGTAAAAATTTTTATTGCAAGCTAGTTATTTTACGATTGTTTCGCAAAATTATGTCCAACCTGCATCCACTATCAATGATTGTGCTGTCATCATTCGGCTGTCATCAGCGGCCAAAAACAATGCCGCGTTTACCACATGGTCTGGTTGAATTGTTTCGTTAATACACTGACTTAAACGAACATCTTCAATCATTTCTGGGGTTAGCCAATGAGTGATTTGGCGCTCTGTCATCACCCAACCCGGAACCAGTGAATTCACACGAATATTGTCTTTACCATATGAAGCAGCTAATGAACGGGTTAAACCTTCAATCCCTGCTTTTGCGGTTGTATAGGCTGGCATACCTGTTTGCTTAATACGCCAGCTTACCGACCCCATATTGATAATGCTACCACCACCTAAACGCTGCATCTGTTCAACCACAGCTTGCGATGAAAAGAAACATGGGCGTAAGTTAACGGCAAACTTATCTTCCCAATATTTCACATCCATATTTTCAGCAGCATGACGGGTGTCATCGGCTGCGTTATTAATTAACACACCAATGTCACCCTGTTGTTGACGCGTTTGCTCAATGGCCGCTTTTAAGGCTTCAACGTCACGGATATCACAATGGATAAACTGCGGATCAAACTCATATTTACCCGCTAATTTAGCGCATAACGCATCGCTTTGCTCAGTTGCAATATCAACAAAGGTGACTTTCGCGCCCTGCTCGCAGAACCGCGTTACCATTACTTCACCAATTCCCGATGCACCACCAGTAATAAACACACTCTTACCAGCAAGGCTTGGGTAAACTGTTTTTAGCTCGTTCGAATTTGGCATGATAACCTTTTGTTTTAAAGTAATTACAACGTCAAAAAGTGATACTTATTGAGCCGCTTCTTTATCAGCGATTTCTTTTTCAATAAACGCCATTGCTTCATCAATCATATACGTCATCATGTTTTTAGCACGCTCAGGGTCACCGCTCGCAATCGCGTTATACACTTTAAAGTGCTCTTCAGCGATAGCCTTTTTATTGCCCTTAGCAGGTGTAGTATGTTGAATACTCACATGTAATGCGGTGCGAATAAAATCACGCAATTGATAGAAAAAACGGTTACCACTGGCATGTAAAATTGCTGTGTGGAAGGCAAGATCTGGCTCATGCATTACGCCTTCTGGCTCTTCTGCAGCCGCTTGCATTTTATCGAGTGCCATTTTAATTTCTGCAATGGCTGCTTGGTCGCCTTTTCTTGCTGCAAGAGCTGCTGCTTGTGGCTCAATCGCCAAGCGCACTTGTAGAAATTCTTTAAGTACGTAAAGTGATGGGCTGCTTTCCAACAACCATTTTAATACGCTTGTGTCGTATAAGTTCCAGTTCTCCGCCGACTCAACACGAATACCTTGTCGTGGACGAGAAGAAATCAGTCCTTTTGCAGCAAGCATTTTCACTGCTTCACGAACAGCTGTGCGGCTAATACCATACACTTCACAAAGTTGTGCTTCGGTTGGTAGCCCCGTTTCAGTGTTATAATCACCAACAATAATTGCTTTACCAAGCTCATTGGTAACTTGTTGTGATAGGTTTAAATTTTCTAAACGCGCCATGTGTGTTCCTCAAAAGATCTGAGTAATATGATACATCTATAAAGCTATTCCGTCATCCTGGAAATAATTGATTAAAATCAATAACAAGCAAAAAACAACCTAATACAAGTGTCTATATTTCGAACAACATAGTCACCATTTCACCTACAGACTGTCACCTTATTTTAACAAATCTCTTTCACTTACCTTATTTATAATATAATATTTTTATTCAACAACTAAAAAAGCAAAATTCTCTTTCAAAATTAGGTGGAACACACGATGGTCGAACTAAGTACCTTAGACTGGGCAGTGCTAGCAGGATTTTTTGTCCTGTTACTAGGCGTTGTCGTGATGTCTATGCGACAAAAAGAAGAAGACACCGCTGATTACTTTTTAGCGGGTCGTAATGCAAGTTGGTTAGTGATTGGTGCCTCTATTTTCGCATCAAACATTGGCTCGGAACATTTGGTGGGCCTTTCAGGTTCAGGTGCACAATCGGGTATGGCACTAGCTCACTGGGAGATGCAATCGTGGATCATTCTACTACTCGGTTGGATTTTCGTGCCTTTCTATTGGAGTAGTAAAGTCTACACCATGCCTGAATTCTTAGAGCGCCGCTTTAACTCTAAATCACGTACCTTCTTATCTGTTATCTCATTGATTAGTTATGTACTAACCAAGGTTGCGGTAACGGTTTATGCCGGCGGCATCGCATTTAAAACAATCTTAGGTATTGAGAGCATTTGGGGCATCGATTTCTTCTGGATTTCAGCTATTGGCCTAGTCGTTATCACCGGTATTTATACGGTACTTGGCGGTATGAAAGCCATTATGTGGACCTCGGTGTTGCAGACCCCTGTACTCATTATTGGCTCCTTAGTCATATTAGTTGTTGGTCTAGATAAAGTAGGTGGCTGGGCAGAAGTTGAGCGTATCAACGATGCTAATATGCACCTTATTCGTAGCGCTTCAGATGCTGAATTCCCTTGGCCTGGCATTGTATTTGGTTCATTCATTATTGGTTTTTGGTATTGGTGTACCGACCAATACATCGTACAACGTGTTTTATCTGCAAAAGGTATTAAAGAAGCCCGTCGCGGTACCATGTTCGCCGGTTACTTAAAATTACTTCCTGTATTTATCTTCTTAGTACCAGGCATGATTGCATACGCATTGAATGTTAAAGGTATTATTAGCTATGAAAGTGCTGACCAAGCTTTCCCAACTCTCGTTGCTGAGCTATTACCAGCCGGCGTAAAGGGGATTGTAATCGGTGGTTTAGTAGCGGCTCTTATGAGCTCTTTAGCATCATTATTTAACTCATCAGCAACCTTATTTACCATTGATTTCTATAAGAAATTCAAACCTGAATCATCTGAGAAGCACCTTCTGAAAGTAGGCCGTATTGCCACTATCGTGATTGTTGTATTAGGTCTTCTGTGGATACCCGTCATGAGCTTAATTGCCGATGTGCTTTATGAATATCTGCAAAGTGTGCAGTCTCTTATTGCACCGGGAATTGCAGCAGTATTTTTACTCGGTTTATGTAGTAAACGCATCACTCCAACAGCGGGTTTTGTGGGCTTAGTATCAGGTTTTGTGCTTGGTATGATCCGCTTAGTGTTACTGCCATTTAAAGATGATTTAACAGGTTCATCATTTGCGTGGATCACCACAATGAACTGGTTATATTACTGTATTCTGCTATTTGTTGTGGTCGTTGCGATTATGATTGTGGTGAGTATTTTCACCAAACAAGCAGACGAAGAACAATTGAAAGGTCTTACTTTCTCAAGCCTAGATAAAGCAACTATGAAAGAAGTAGCGGCCGGCTTAGATAAGTGGGATTACATTCATACCGCGGGTATTATTGGTATTACTGCCTTTATTTACTACCGCTTCTGGTAATCGTTCGTTCCCAAAGTTGTAGGGCGCCAATTGGCGCCCTTTTTTAATCAGCGAGTTCTGGTGAAAACACTGGAAAACCGTTCTTATCCCACGTAATAATGCGTGCTCGCGCATGGCGATTTGGGTCTGTAAGCGGTGTGCCTTTCAGCTCTTTATAGTCACGACTGTGATAAATCATTAAATCGGTTACACCATCTTCAGCTTTTACAAAACTGTTGTGCCCAGGGCCAAAGCGACCTAGCTCAGCATTGGTGGTGAACACCGGCTCAGCCTTTTTATGCCAACTAGCAGGATCAAGCAAATCAGCATTCACATCTGCCCATAGCAAGCCCATCGCATATCGATGATCGGTGGCACTGGCTGAATAAGTGACAAATATTTTATCGCCGTGGGTGATGACTGCAGCACCTTCATTCACCTTGTAGCCTTGCACTTCCCAATCAAGGGTTGGCTCAGTAATCGCGATAATGGGTTCTTTAATTGATGTTGGTGAGTCCATTTCAGCTAACCATAAAGCTGAGTTATAAGTTGCAGGCTGGTTCTGCTGCGCCCAAATCATGTAACGCTTACCCTTGTGCGTAAAACTTGTGGCATCAAGCGAAAAACTATCAAGGTGACTAATTACTTGCCCCATTTCTTGCCACTCACCTTGCATCGGATTAGCACTGTCGTTTTTAAGTGCATACATGCGAATACTGAACGGCTTTTCGATATCACCTGCGGCGAAGTAGATATACCAACTGCCATCTATCTGATGTAGCTCAGGGGCCCAAATATTGACACTCATTGGGCCTTTATCGCGCTTTTGCCAAATAACCTTCGGCTCAGCTAATTTTAAATCGTTTAAACGACAAGCTTGGCGCAGCTCAATTTCATCAAATTTCGGCGAACTACCTATAAACGTGTAACAGCCACTTTTATCATCACGAACTAACCAAGGATCAGCCCGTTTGAGTACAATGGGGTTATCAATTGGCGCTAAAGTCTTGCTACTATTAGCATCAGCAAGGGCTGACAATGACGAGGCGCTTAACGCACTAAGAAGCGTTAGCCGAGATAATTTTTTGAGCATAATGTGTCCTGTATTTCGTCTCGATTTTATTGTTAATATTGTATTACATATTATATAGTAGCTGAATGAACACAAGAGTTAAAACAACAAAAGGTATTCAAGCATGAGACCCGTAAGTAAGGTGACACACGCAATGAAGTGGCTTTCAACAGGGCTACTTTTTTCTGCCGCAGCCGTATCTGCAAAGCAAGTTGAAGTACATGATCCGGTAATGACCAAAGAAGGCGACACGTACTATGTATTTAGCACAGGCCCTGGTATTACCTATTATGAATCTAAAGATTTAACCAACTGGAAACTCACAGGCCGCGTTTTTAAAGATGAGCCGAGTTGGGCAAAGCGTATTTCACCAAGTTTTGATGGCCACTTATGGGCACCTGATGTGTATGAGAAAAATGGTAAGTTTTACCTTTATTACTCAGTCTCTGCATTCGGCAAAAACACTTCGGCAATTGGTGTAACGGTTAATGAAACACTTGACCCATCATCACCTGATTACAAGTGGATTGACTACGGCATAGTGGTTGAATCAGTGCCTGAACGTGACGATTGGAACGCTATCGACCCTGCAATAATCGAAGATGACAATGGCACACCGTGGATGAGCTTTGGTTCGTTCTGGGGTGGTCTTAAACTAGTAAAACTTGATGATGACATGGTGCGCTTAGCAAAACCTGAAAAGTGGCATCACATTGCGAGTCGCCCAAACACGGAACATGGCCCGATTGAAGCACCTTATATCTTTAAAAAGAATGACTATTACTACCTATTTGTTTCGTTTGATAAATGCTGCCGTGGCGTAGAGAGTACTTATAACGTACGCGTAGGTCGCAGCAAAAACATCGAAGGCCCATACTTAGATCAACAAGGTCGCTCTATGGTTGATGGCGGTGGCAGTTTAGTTATTGAAGGTAATAAAGACTGGGCAGCTCTTGGTCATAACGCTGCGTACACCTTTGATGGCAAAGACTATTTAGTATTACACGCCTACGAAACAGCCGATAACGGCGTGCAAAAACTACGTATTTTACCTATGAGTTGGAAAAACGATTGGCCGGTTGTTAACCCAGCCGACCTAAATAAGCTTAAAACCAAGCTTAAGAAGTAATTATCCAACACACAAAAAAACCTGCAAAATTGCAGGTTTTTTATTTGCTTTAATGACCTAGTTTGAGGTTGAAAGTAGGTGTTATTAACTAAAATCAACCAAGGTAATATCAACGAGCATGGGGCTTTGGCAGCCTTGCTGATGCTTTTCTTCAATAAATGCGCTGTACACATCACGTGCAAGATGCGCAGGTATTAGCACCTCAAAGCGGCTGCCTTTATTCATTAGTTGCAATGCTTCTTGTAAGCCCACTATCGCCTCTGCAATTTCGTACTCTACAGCAGCACCTTGCTTGCGAGTATCGAATAACACTCGACCATTTTTAAGGGTAACTCGTTGATGCACAGTCACTGTGGCATCCCAACTAGGTTTATCCCCCTGACCTTGCTCAATCACTCGATAACCAAGTCCTGTCGGGGTTTGGTAAAAACAGTGTTGCTCTGCGCTGTTATCTAAAAGCGACGGTAAAACATGCTCTTTAGCCGTCGCAAACACATTGTTGCTTAACATAGCCAACTCTTTATTGTGCGTTGATTAAACGAATACCATAGATACCACCGGCAACAGAATCTTTGTCGGCAGCAAAACGTAAGGTAAGCGTTTTCGACTTTTTCATTGCTTCTGTTAATGGGTAATCAATGGTGTAGAACTCATCCATCGGTTTACCTACAGGCAAACTAACTGCAGCTAATTGCTCTCCATTTAAATTAATAGAGAAATGACGATCTACATCGCCAATAAAATAGCGAACACGCAAAGCAACCGCTTTTTGTTCTGGGTTACTAAGCTGATACTCAAACCAACCTGTCGCATCGCGCCAGTGATGACCATTATTAACACCTGCACGGGTTCCCTCACCTTTAAAATCGTGTTCGACTTCAGGTTGTTGTTCACCCGGTGTAATTTGATCAACGGTTAATAAACGAAGTTCCTCTTTCGCTTGCTCAGCCGCTTTTGCATCGGCAACAAATTGCGTGAACTCTGCTTCGCTTTGCTGAGGCCAATACACTTGATAGCGACTATCGTGTAAGCGGAAGAACGGAATTAGCTCTGTGCTCTTAGTGTTATCGATACCTTGCTTGGCAATCGCCACATTTTTATCGGCGATAAATGCGAGCTTTTGGCCCGGTTTACGAGTGAGATCGGCAATAAATTGTTCTGGCTCACTCAGCATGATTGGAAGAGCCTCTGGCGGACAAGTTGGCCCAGCGGCGATGTGGCCCATGCGGCTATTGTCAGCAACAAAGTTAAGCTGCTCATTTGCAAATGCTTGTACTTTGGTAGCCATTACAACAGGCCCATACATCACAGAGTAATAATGCTGACCATCAGGTAGCTGCTCAGTATAAAGCTTAGGACTAAGTTCAAAGGCAAGCTTATCACCGCTTTGCCAAGCATGGCTGATACTGTAGTAACCGTCTTTTTCGGTTGCGCTTACAGCTTGTCCATTTAAAGTAAAGCTCAGCTCACCTTGCTGCCAAGACGGTTTACGAATATGAATCACCGACTCAGAGCTTTGCCCCTCAGACAAACGATTCACGGTCAGTGAGACCTTGTTATCATCTGGGAACTGGCTTTCTTGCGTGATTTGCAAACCCTGCTGTTGCCAGTTTAACGTGCTAGGAATAAACAAGTTTACCCATAGCTCTTTACCGGTATTGCTATAAATCAGCTCACCATATTTGCTGTGATTCTCAATACCTGAGCCTACACAACACCACATTGAATCTTGCACTGACGAATACATACGGTAATGCCCAGGGCGCATTGAGGTAAAGTAAACAAGACCGCCATGCTCTGGGTGTTGTGACGATAAAATATGGTTATATGTGGCGCGCTCATAATAGTCTAAATAACGCGTATCACCGGTTTTTAAAAATAATAACTTACTAAGTTTCATCATGTTGTAAGTGTTGCAGGTTTCTGGGCCTTCAACATCTTCAACCATTGGCGTGAAGTCACTTTTATCATGAAAATGCTCACGTACCGAGTTACCACCAATTGATACTGAGCGCTCTTGGCTGACTGTTTTCCAGAAAAAGTCAGCACCTTTCTGCCATGCTTTATCATCGCTGGCATTTGCTACTTTCAACATGCCAATAATTTTTGGAATTTGCGTATTTGCATGCAGGCCAGTTAACTTATCTTCTTTGTGTAATAAGGGTTCAATAATGATGTTATGAGAGAACTGACGGGCTAGTTTTAAGTAACGCTCATCGTCACTAATAAAGTACATATCAGCAAACACATCATTTAAGCCACCATGCTCTGAATACAGCATTTGTTGAACTTGTTCATCAGTTAGCTTAGCAGTGGTCGCTAAGAACCATTCACCTAACTTAAATAGCATTTGTTTGGCTTTATCACTGCCAGCAACGTCGTATGCATCACGCAAGCCATGGAAGATTTTATCGATGTTATAAAGAGGCACCCAGCGGTCATTTAAGCTGAATAAATCGGCTTTGATTTCACCTTTTTCAATCTGCTGCCACATTTCATCGCCATTTGGGATACCGCCTAAGTAACCACCAGTGGCTTGCTGGGCGCGATCCAGCTCGCTTAGCATATAATCTAAACGCTGCTTTAATTCTTCGTCACCTGTGGCTGCCCACGCAAGGCTTAAGGCTGAAAGATAATGACCGCCAATATGGCCATCAAGGCCAGTACTTTCCCAGTTGCCATAGTTAGGCGCTTTTGGCTCAAGACCTGCTTCACGCAGATAAGGAGCAAGCAGCTGATCAGGATGAAGAGCTAATAAATAACGCACATTCGTTTGCTGCGCATGTAAAAACGGGCTGGCGCTTAAACTTACTTGATTTAGGGCAAATAAATGTTGTTCGCTGGTATGTTCAGCATGCTCCACTGAAGCGGCTTGTTTACTTTCTGTTGGCATTTCACTGCAACCGCTAACAGTTAATATTGCAGCGCAAACGCTTGCTAAATAGCTAACCTTGAATGTGTTCATACTGTTGTCTCCCAGCGAATTATTATTTTAAAGAGCAAAGCGCACACACTTATTTAGTGTGTGCGTTTAAAGAGTGGTTATTTTGGTAGGCGCTTATGAATAACCATATCCGTATAGTACTCATCGGTAATTTTGTATTTTTTCAAAATCAGACCTAGTAAGGCGTGGAAAACACCCGGAATGATAGTTAGCATCAGTGCTAAGCCCATAAGGGTAAATTCAGTTTGCTCAACGTTAGGCTTGTACTCAAAAAATGCCAGTAATAAACCACCCGCTAAGCCCGCTAAACCGCCCCCGGCTTTTTGGCAGAATGAAATACCACCAAATGATAGACCCGATGCACGAACGCCGTCTTTAATTTCACCGTAATCAACGGCTTCAGCAATTGCAGACCAGAACACTGGCGCATGTAAATCAACCACAAATGACAAAATGATATAAAGCACAAACGCCGTCATCACATCGCCAGGCTGCACTACAAAGTACATTAGTAATGAAATAAATAGCACTGCAATTTGTGATTGACGGAATAGCTTCATTTTACAGTAGCGCTGGGTGATCCACGTACTTGCCACCATTGAGACAATAGATGCTGCAATACCTGCACTGGTAAAGGCACCTGCTAAATCTGGTACACCTAAGTAATAGGTTGCGTAATACATAGCAACACTGCCACGAATCGCATAGCCAAGCGTACCAAGCACACATGCTGCACACAGTAGTAACCATTGGTCGTTTTTAATAAGTACTTTTAATTGCGTAAGTACGCCTTCGGTTTGTGGCTCATGGGTAATACGTTCGCGAGTAGTAAAGAAGCAAAACAAAAATAGTGCTACGGCACATGCCGATACCAATGCCATTGCCAGTTTATAACCATACGACAAGCTGCCATCTCCCCAATATGAGGCAAGTAGCGGCACTGAAAATACGATCACTACATTGGCAATCTTAGCGAAGAACATACGGTAGCCATTGGCTGACAAACGCTCTTTAGGATCGGCAGTTAATACACCAATGTAAGAGATATAAGGAATAGCAACACCGGTAAACATCAAGGTCGCAAACAAGTAAGTGGCATAAGCCCACGCTAACTTCATGTTGTAGTCGAAATCAGGCGTGGTAAATAACAGTACGACCGACAAACCATATGGAACAGATAAAAATAAGAACCAGTGACGGAACTGACCCCAACGGGTTTTCACTTTGTCGGTGATCACCCCCATTAATGGATCGGTAAAGGCATCAACAAAACGCGCCACTAAGAACAACACACCCATATCAACCGGATCAAGCCCGTAGATATCGGTGTAAAAGAAAGACATAAAATAGAATAACGCTGCAACCATGACATTTACTGCCATGTCGCCGGCGCCAAAGCCGACCTTTTCTACAACGGATAACTTTTGAGATTCCATACAACAACACCCTAATTGGTCAATAATGAGCCGCCGCTCACTATTTCAAGCAATGCTAAAAAGCTTTCAACATTGCGTATCAAATAAATTTATAGCCCTAGATATTACACAGCTTGGCCATTGCGTTCGTTATTTTTGTAAATTTAATGCTAATCTAATTAATAGTATTATCATACTTATTAAATCGCAACTCTTTTCGACCGATGGTTTGGTTTATAAAAACCAATAAAAAACCCCAGCAGAGCCGGGGTTTTTAGGTCTATAAAAGAAATTTAGAAAGAATAACGTGCACCTAGTGCGAATGTACGTGAGTAGATACCGTTACCAAAGTTAAATAGGTTGTCGTTACCTTCACCGTAGTAGCTCTGATATACGTCATCTAGGATGTTCGTTGCATCAAAAGTAACCACTAAATCATCATTCACATTGTAGCTAAATTGGAAGTCTAAGCTTTGCTCTGGACGATTCCAGAATTGAATCGGGTTAGCAAAGATTGCCGCTTCGTTACCTGTGTAGAACTCAGAACGCCATACATATGATAAACGCATGTCGAATGAATCACGCTCGTAGATACCTACGATGCTGTACGATTCATCAGAAACACCTGCCATTTGTGAATCAACATAACCAGAAATTTCACCTAACTCATTGAATTCAGGTGTATCTTGCTCTGAGTCAAGCATGGTGTAGCTTGCTTGCACACCAAAGCCGTTTAAGTACTCTGGTAAGTTTTCTGGGAAGTAAACTAAACCAACTTCTAAACCAGACAGTTCACCGTTTGAAGCATTCACTGGTGCACTTAATACATATGGGCGTGTTACGCCATCATCGCCTTCGCGCACAACTTGCTTACGACCCGCAACAACTAAGCCTTCTATTTCACGCTTAAAGTAAGCCGCGTAAAGTGAGCTTGTATCTGCGAAGTACCATTCAAGTGATACATCATAGTTCTTTGATTCTGTTGGTTTAAGCTCTGGGTTACCACCATTACCTGTACCGTATGTAGCACCTTCTGTTAAAGGATCGTACCAGTATTGCAGCGCGTTTAAGTCAGCAAAGTTAGGCATACGTAATGTTTCTGTGTACGCTACACGGCCCACTACATCATCAGTGATGTTCCAGTTAAGTACTAAGCTTGGTAGTAATGCGCTGCTATCAGCACTTGCTGAGCTTTCTTCAAATACATTTGAGTTCATGCCGCCAGACTCAGCAACAAAGTCCATATCTTGCTCGTAGCTTACATAACGTAAACCAAACTCACCGCTAATATCTTCCGTTAAGAAGAAGTTAGTTGTGGCATATAGCGCGTATGAGTTTTCTTCGATATCAAATGTTTTGTATACATCTTCAGCCTCAAGGCCATATACGCTACGAACAGCATCGCCGTTATCAAGCATGTAGCCACCGTCAGCAGTTACAAAGCTGTCGAATACGTCAGCACGGCCATCGAAATAATCATCAACTTGGAACACAATACCAGAACCATCACCTGCTGCACCCGCTGCTGCTAGCTGCTCAATTAAGCTAGCCACAGATGTGTTTGCAATACCAGTATCTTGACCACGTGTGTACTCTTGCGCAGTTCGTTTTTCGTAGCGACCACCGAATTTCACTTTATCAAAATAAGTACCACCAATTAGGTATTCAGCATCAAATGTGAATGTTAGTGCATCGCCGGCATTACCACCGCCATTGTCATAAATAGTACCTGCATTCCAGTTTTCGATAGCAGCCATATCTGCTTCGTTTACCGCTGTGTTTGGATCATCCCAAAACGCGATGCCTGGTACGCCGTCTTTATCATTAAAATCAACGTCAAGACCCGTCGCTACACGATCAAAACGCATTGCGAAGAAATCTGTTTCGTACTCACTGTCTTGGTAAACAACTTCTGTATTAATGGTTAGGTAATCGCTTGCTAGCCACTCTGCACCTAGCGCATATAAGTAGCTATCTGTTTTACCATATGAAAAGTCACCACTTTGGAAACCGCCAGCGCCAATCGCTTGCTTTTCTTTAACTACGTTAGTGCCATCAAACACAGTTGGTGTTTCAATGAAGCCGTTACCGTTTTCAAACGTATTTGAGAACCACATCGCGTTTTGCGATTCGTTTTCGTAACCTGTGTAGAAACCTTCAGCTGTGATTTCTAGGGTTTCATCTGGTGCCCACTGTAAAGATACAGACGCTGCCGGGCGCTTACGAAGACCGGTGAATGAAGTACCAAAAATAGCATCACGTGCTAATAGGTATTCAGTTGGCTCACCATTTACGTCTAAAGTAGAACCAGCCGCAGTAGGTAGACCTAACTCAGTACCTTGAGTCCAGAATTCATTTGGAACACGTGAATACGGTGAGTAGTTGTACTGTGGTTTATCAGTAAAGAATGGGAATGCAGCACCCGCTGTGATGGTGTCATCGCGGTAATGTGTTTCAGCATAAGAAATATTGAAAAGTGCACCAAATTCACCAGCGCCGTCGATTTCCCAACGGTTAGAGAGTAATGCACTAATATTTGGATCAACTTCATCTGGTTGATCTGAGTAAATCGCACGTGCCGCTAAAACAACTTTTTCACCTTCGAAGTTGAAAGGACGGTGAGTTTTAATATCAATCGCACCTGCGATACCGCGTTCGATTTGGTCCGCCGAACGGGTTTTATAAACTGTTACGCCTGAAAGTAAACTTGCAGGAATGTCTTGCAGCGCCACATCACGACCCGCACCTGTAAAGATAGCGCGACCATTAACTGTGGTATTAACATCAGTAAGACCACGGATTGAAACCGCGCTTACTTCACCAGCACCACGGCCTGTTGTTTGTACACCTGTCACACGTTGTAGTGCTTCAACCACGTTGTTATCAGGGAATTTACCAATATCTTCAGCAACAATTGCATCCACGATTTGAACGCTTGCACGTTTTTCATCTAACGCTTTGTTTAAACTGCCGCGAATACCTGATACTTGAATAACTTCCATCTCATCGACGTTATTCTCAGGAGTGTTTGGTGCTTCCTCCTGTGCAAAAGCAAATTGACAGGTAAATGCCATAACTACAGCACTGGCTATGTGTGTTCTTTTAAACATAAGCGGTGTTCTCCAAATTATAGTTATATCGGTCCGCTGAACTTTCCCCATTCAGTTACCGAAGAGTGACCACTGCATTGTGCATCGTGTGTTGTCAAAACGGTGCGCGAGTGTGTCTATATTTTTATGTTAATACATTGCTGCCTGAACTTTAATCATATTGTATGATTATTTAACAGTCAACTCAAAAAGCCAAATTAAAATAACTGCCATTATGTTTACAAAAAACGTTGCAATTATAACATGTTACAAACTCAAAGCATGCTGCGTTTTTGTTTTGGGAATTCATTAAGACCCATTATTATCAGCCACTTAGCGATTATTCGTTTGCTTGTTTTAATTTGTCTTTCACTCATCCAGAGCAACAAAAAAGGCTAACAAGTTATTTACCCAGCGTATTTTGATGCTACTATGATTAAAATACAATAATACAATATAGAGTTATTTTTTGCTGCACTTTTACTGGTTTGTTTCGATGTAAACAATCAGTTACTCAGTATAATCAGGCATACACAGTGTATTATCTGGTCACTTAGAGCGAGTTCTGGGTAGAAAAAGCTGCAGTTCAAACAACAATTATTAGTTACTAAGGACACTCATGAAGAAATTGAAAGCGTTGGCGCTACCATTACTTTTTTCGAGCAGCTTAGCTGTTGCACAAAACCCATTATTCACCGATGTATTTACTGCAGACCCTGCTGCACTTGTTCACAATGACACCGTATACCTTTATACAGGCCATGATGAAGCACCTAATAATGATGTGTTTTTTGAAATGCATGACTGGTTAGCCTTTTCATCAACAGATATGGTGAACTGGAAAAAGCACGGCCCAATCATGAAAGCAACAGACTTTAAATGGGCTAAAGGCGAAGCATGGGCTTCACACATGATTGAGCGTGATGGCACTTTCTACTTCTTTACAACCGTTCGTCACAACGACACAAAACCAGGTTTTGCAATTGGTGTTGCAACTTCTAAATCACCAACAGGTCCATTTAAAGATGCAATTGGTCACGCACTGGTTACCGATGATATGACCAAACATACGCCAAATGATTGGGACGACATCGACCCTGCTATTTATACAGAAGAAAACGGCGATACTTACATGTTCTTTGGTAACTTAATGCCAAAATACGTAAAGCTAAGCGACGATTTACTGTCTCTTGATGGTGAAATTAAAACGCTAGACTTACCAAACTTTACCGAAGCGTTATGGGTTCATAAGAAAAACGACAACTACTATGTATCGTACGCATGTGAGTTCCCTGAGAAGATCTGTTATGCCATGAGCAAAAGCATTCATGGCCCGTGGGAATATAAAGGTATCTTGAATGAGATCGCAGGTAACAGCGAAACCAACCACCAATCAATCATCGAATACAAAGGTAAAGACTACTTTATTTACCATACTGGTGCCGTACCACCAATTGATGGCAAACCAAGTGGCGGGCGTTTTCGCCGTTCAGTGGCGATTGAGCCGCTTTATTACAACGAAGATGGCACACTTAAACGTATTATCATGACCACTGAAGGTCTAAGTAAACAAGACAAGTAATCTCAAAAAGGGCTCTTTAAGAGCCCTTTTTAGTGCTCAAATGTAATACAAATAAACAAATTTACCGGGAAATCCTCACTTTCAGATAAGCAAAAAACTTCTCTAATAGAGCAAAAACAGCGAAAAAAACGCCAAAACTGGCAACTTGAAAAAATTAAAATCACGCTGTACATATTGTAAACACTGACACTTCGTGTTTACATATCAATTACCTTTGCAAAAGTATTTGCACATTTTAAATCGTACTATAAAATTACAATACTACGTTCTTATTAGTTTGATATAGGCACGCGGCAATTTTATTGACAACAATCGAATAAAAAAATGAATCCCAGTTTCAAGAGGACACATAAAATGAAATTAAATAAATTAGCC
This sequence comes from Pseudoalteromonas sp. P1-26, assembly GCF_001401795.1. Lineage (NCBI taxonomy): Bacteria > Pseudomonadati > Pseudomonadota > Gammaproteobacteria > Alteromonadales > Pseudoalteromonadaceae > Pseudoalteromonas > Pseudoalteromonas sp. P1-26. The sequence goes on from NZ_LKDX01000001.1 coordinate 232,460, forward strand.
ATGGTCATAGCCTGCTCTTTGGCTGTTACAGGTTGTGGCAAAGAAGATGGTACTAAGCTTGACACAGCACCAGCGGTTGCCGACCCGCAAAGTGCGAAACCGACAGTAAGCAGCAGTGTTGAATACACTGAATCAGGTAGCGTAATGGTTACCAATGTAAGCGTGCACGATCCTTCTGTCGTTAAAGTTGACGACACTTATTATATTTTTGGTTCACACCTTGCTGCCGCTAAATCAACAGATCTCTTGAACTGGGAAATGATTTCTTCGCCTTCTGTTTTAAGAATAGACGGACAAGATGTATTACAAGTTAATGAAAGTCCGTTATTTGATTACAATTACTTAGAAGAAATTGCCGAAGGCGTTGAGTGGACCGATGGTTACCCAAGCAACTGGGCTGCCGATGTAATTCAATCACCAAATGGTAAGTTTTGGTTTTACTATAATAGCTGCGGACAAGACAATACCAACACAGCCGACATAACCAATGATCAAGTTTGTTGGGACCGCGGTTATTTAGGATTAGCTGAAGCTGACAATATCGAAGGTCCGTATACAAACAAAGGTATTTTCCTGCGCAGCGGTTATCGTACAGAAGCGGAGTTTGCTGCATATCCACTTGATAATGGCCAAACGACTTATGATGGTGGCATAGATCCAAATGTCATCGATCCGGCTGCATTCTATGACACAGACGGCAAACTTTGGATGGTTTACGGTTCTCATCATGGTGGTATTTTTATTCTGGCTATGGACGAAGAAACAGGTATGCCAGAAGCCGGTCAAGGTTATGGAAAACACCTTCTTGGTGGCGCCGGGCGCTTCATTGAAGGCGCTTTCGTAATGTACAGCCCAGAAAGTGAATATTACTACTTATTTTATTCTACGGGTGGCCTTGACTTAAACGGCGGTTACAACATCCGCGTTGCTCGTTCTAAAACACCAGATGGCCCTTACCTAGATAACGCAGGTAACGACATTGCGACAGTAGGCGGCTTAGAAGTTGGTGAAAAACTAATGGGTGGCTTTGAGTACACGCAAGAACTTGGCGAAACAGCACCTGCATGGGGTTATCAATCACCAGGTCATAACTCTGCTTACTACGATGAAGCAACTGGTCGTCACTTGTTAATCACGCATACGCGTTTTCCACAAACGTCTACTGAGTTTCCTGAAAATACTGAAGCACACCAAGTTCGTGTACATGAAATGTTTATTAACTCATTAGGTTGGCCTATGGCTTCACCACAGCGCTATGTACCGCTTGAAGGCAATAACATGGTGGTTGCTGATGAACTTTACGGTTATTACAAATTTATCAGTCATGGCACTGATGTAAATACAGATGCGATTCGTTCAATGCATATTGCACTAAACGAAGATCACTCAGTAACCGGTGATGATCCAGGTATCTGGTACATGATTGATGACTCAAATATTAAACTTGAGTTAGATTCTGGTACTTACTTTGGCGTGGCTAAATGGCAATGGGATGATGCAACTAAAGCAATGGCTGTAACTGTATCAGCTACATCAAGCGAAGGCGCTACCATTTGGGCAAGTAAACGTGATGAAATTACGGATACTGCAAACGTGCTGGGCACTGTTCAAGAAGCGCTAGATATTAAAACTGAATTATCAATTGCTGACGAAGGCTACTCATTACCAACCAAAGGTAAAGATGGTGCTGTAATTAACTGGGAAAGTAGTGATGAATACTACATCACCAGTGAAGGATCAGTATTTATTCCAACGCCAGATCGCGGTGATAAAGCAGTTACTTTAACTGCTAATATCTCTTTAAACGGCGAGAGCATCACTAAGACATTTAATGTAAATCTAGAAGCACGCCCAGAATTTAAAAATGCGATTGCACACTATGCATTTGAAGAATCACTCAGTGATGGCTTAGGTAACCTAGATGATGCGGGTGTAACAGATAACAACCTATTAAATGTAGGTGCCGGTACAGCTGCATACGCAGAGGGTCAAACAGGCAAAGCATTTAACTTTGATGGTGCAACGGGTGTTCGCTTACCTGATGAGTTAGTAACGGGTGATGAGTACACTATTTCGTATTGGTTTAAGCCAACAGTGCTAACAGATTTCTCTCCAACACTTTTTGCTGCAGCATCAGATGCGCGTTGGATGAGCTTGATCCCAGGTAGTACACACTTTACAACAACACCGATGCTTTGGAGCCGTTATTTAGCTGATGATGGTGCTGAAATGTGGAACCAAATCATTTCTGACTCTCCAGCAGTGATGGATTGGAATCATATTGCCATCACTTATGCTAATGGTACTGCAACACTTTATCGTGATGGTGTGCGTGCAGGTTCGATGCCTCGCCCCGATTTCTTTAGTGAACAAACAGGTAACTTTGCCCTTGGTGTGAACTACGGCTGGGACTTACCTTTCCAAGGTCAAATTGATGAGTTCATCGTCTATGACTACGCACTAAACGGCCTAGACATTAATGGTGCGGCTATCAATAACCTGACAGATCCGACTGAATTTGAGAGCTTCATTACTGATGCGCTTGATTTAGGTGATGTATCGGCAGTACGTGAAAGCTTTGAGTTACCGCGTGTAGGCCCATTTGTATCTGGTATTAGCTGGACGTCAAACAACGAAGAGTACTTAAAACCGGTTAATGGCACAGCTGTTGTGACACAACCTAGCGCCTCTGCTGGCGACCAAGTAGTGACATTAACTGCAACTATTAACTACAAAGACTTTACTGATACTAAGTCATTCGATGTAACCTTAAAATCACTTGCACCTGCTGAATACAGCTTCGAAGGTGACTTAAGTGCATTAAACGGCACATATGCAGCGGGTAAACCAACGGGTGGTTTTATCAACAACACTGGTGGTAACGTAACTTTTGTTGACGGTATCATGGGTCAAGCAGTATTCCTTGAAGGTTCAGGTGTTCGTTTACCGGATAACCTAATCACAACTAATGACTACTCTGTGTCTATGTGGTTAAAACCTGAAACCTTCACTGATTACACTACAGCGTTCTTCGCAGGTGCTAGTGCAGGCTCTTGGTTAAGTTATGTGCCATCTATGGCAGGTACAGGCCTAACTCGTTTATGGGCAAATAACGGTGCCTTCTTCGATAATGCAGAACTAGATAGCCGTATTCCAGCAAAAGAATGGACACATGTTGCATTCACTGTTGATGGTACGAACGGTGATGTGTTGAAGATGTATGTTAACGGTGAATTACAGCTAGAAACCGATGGCTTCCCGCGTGTATTCACGGTTCCTGGTGAAACAAATGAGTTTGCACTCGGTGTTAACTACTGGGATACACCTTATAACGGTGCTATCGATGAACTGAAAATTTTCAACGGTGCGATTAGCGCTGAAGAAGTAAAAGCACTCTTTGATGCAGCTGCTGCACAAGAGTAACAAAGTGAGGTGAGCTGCCTCACCTCAACTATTTGTTGTCTGGAAAGGCCGGGTGAAAACCCGGCTTTTTTCTAAAGCTTTAGTACCCCTTGCCGATACATACATATCATTCACTTTCATCGCTCTCATTATGGCTATTAACTCATTAGCAAGTGCGTTAACTATCTCAAACGCAGATACAGCAGTCAGTAATACCAACTCAAAAGTAGGCTACAAACTCAGCAGCCAAGAGATGAACAAACTCTCTGGTCGTGAAGTAGAGCCCGCTCAAAAAGAAGAAGTATCTAGCGAACTCCCCGCACATATTCGCAAAATGGTTGAGCAACTCGAAAAGCTCAAAGAACAACTCGAACTTGCCAAAGAGCAATTAGCCAAACTGCAAGCGCTCAAAAACCAAGAAGATGAAGCTGTAAAAGTGCAAGTTGAAACGCAGACCAAGATGGTTATGGAAATTCAAACGCAAATAATGACTCTTAGCCAATCAATTAGCGATGCGCTAAAAGAAGCAGGCATCAGCGACCCTGGAGTGCTAATGAGTGTCTTGGTATAAAACTTTAGAATTTAGGCTTTAAACAGAATTGATTACGCCCATTCTCTTTGGCTTCATACAGGTTTTCGTCAGCCTTTAAGAAAAGTCTCTTCCAATCTCTTGGAGATTCCGGAACAGTCACCCCACCAATTGAAATAGTTAAGTGACCACTCGGTGAGTCTTCATGGGGTATATGCTCTTCGTGCAATAAGTCTATTATTCGTTTTGCCACCAACTTACAGCCATCATAGTTAGTGTGTGGAAGGACTATGGCAAACTCCTCACCACCCCAACGTGAAATAAAATCAGTGTCGCGTGCTAATGCTCTTTTGACTGTGTTAGTAACTGATACAAGCGCTGCATCACCTGCCAAATGGCCATAACGGTCGTTATATTTTTTAAAATAATCAATATCCAGTAATAACACAGAGACTTCGGGTGACTCATGTCTTGCACTCAATTGATTCATCACCACTTCTAAATAGCGTCGATTAAAAACTTTAGTTAGCGAGTCAATCATTGAGGCTTCTTTATGTTGCTCAAGCAAAGCATTGTATTTCAGCTCTTTTTCAACACGTTTTTGCAGTGTTACTGCACTGTAGGGTTTAGCAATAAAATCATTGCATCCCGCGTCCCAAAATTTATATTCAAAGCTTGTATAATTTTCGCCAGTTAACATGATTATGGGGGTATGCTCAAACACAGGAACACTGCGAATTCTCTGACACAGATCAATCCCATCCATACCAGGCAATCGGTAATCTAGTAAAAAAAGTGAGGCTTTTAAATCACCTAATAGCTCTAACAATTGCTCGGCTGATGAGAAGCGCCTGAGATTGTACTTAGGTGATAGCACTTTGTTGATAACAGTAAAATCAAGATCACTGTCTTCAACCAAAACAACATTGCTTTCAAGTGTTGCTTGATTCAGATCCTTTTCAGCTTTTTTTCGTAATAAATTAAGCGAACTATCCATATAAAGTTTACCCTTATTGGTTCACCGTTGAGGGTAGTTTGCATTATCGGGATTTTCAAGTTACGACAAATAGCAAGGCTTCCAACCTATGAATAATGACTTTTAGGTTTGGACTTTGCCTTCCCGGCTATAGCCAACTTTCCCCTTTCTAACTTATCTCATAAAACCCCAAAAAGGGTCCGAAATCCAGTAACTATGCGGGCTCTGAATTATCGAGCACGCAAATACGAAACTTCCTTAGCAGTAAAAATAAGTGCTATTTAGGGTCATTGTCGTTACATTTAGCAGCTGTTAAAACGAATTAATTTGCTCAATAAATCAACAACATAAACTTAACAATTTAATCTACATCGCCACTTTACGAACTCAGTTGCAAAGATCGCTCAAATAAAAGACAGCACTTAAATCCCGCTAAAAAGCCTTCCCTAGCACTTTTTCAGTATAGAAATTAACCAACTCATTCGTATTATGAATTCACCCTATGAACGAAGTGAGGGCGTCTTATGCGTCAAATTTTATTACTTTCTGTAAATGGATTTACGCTACAAAAACTGTTTTTACTGGCATCGTTATTGGTGTGCTTTTTCACCTCAGCTGAAGAAACAAGCCCTATTTCAACAGCGAGAGCATGGTTAACCTTGGTTGATTCTGGAGAATACCACGAGAGCTGGCAGCAAGCTGATCAGGTTTTTCAAAACACCACACCCAAAGCTCGCTGGCAAACAGCCTTAACTCAAATACGCGTTCCTTTAGGCCGAGTTATGTCTCGCACCTATTTTGGCACAGCAAAATATGACTCATTACCCGGCCTGCCAAATGGTGAGTATTTAGTGGTCAAGTTTCAAACCGAGTTTATGAATAAAGAGGCAGTAGTTGAAACGCTCAGCCTAAGCAAAGCCGCCGATGGCTGGCATCCATTAGGTTATCTGATCGATTAGTTTAGAGCAGCGCAAAGCGCCCTTGAGTTTTGTGCTGTAAGATTTATCGACAGTTAAAATGCTTATCTGCGGGAAAATAAACCGCACAATTGATGAATAGTATTTATTGTTCGTCGCCGAAACATAAAAACATTTCAAGACGAATTCAATAAACAACAAGTAAATGGAATTGCTATGAGAAAAATGCTCTTATTGATCACTTTTTTACGCTGCTTTTGTGCAAACGCTGAAGAACTCGAAGTTATTCATCGCGCTAAAAGCTGGCTTACACTAATCGACAACGGTCAGTATCAGCAAAGTTGGCAGCAAGCAGATTCATTATTTAAACAAGCGATGCCACAAAGCAACTGGAGTAAAGCGTTAAAACAAGTTCGGGTACCGCTTGGCAAGGTGATTTTACGTAAGAATTTAAGCCTGATGAATTATGACTCTTTACCCGGAACACCTGATGGTGAATACGTGATCATTCAGTTTCAAAGCCAATTTATGAATAAAGAGCAGGCCATTGAAACAATTAGTCTCAGCAAAAGTAGTGGCCAGTGGCAACCTATCGGTTATTTTATTAATTAGGGGTTATATTTAGGCTCTAGGTTCTAGGCTCTAGGTTCTAGGCTCTAGGTTCTAGGCTCTAGGTTCTAGGTTCTAGGTTCTAGGTTCTAGGATTGCATTGTAGAACGGCTTTAGCCGTGAAGATTATGTGATGGACAAAATTCGGCACTAAAGTACCTCCTACGTGGGGTTTTGTATGCAATGTAGGGCATGAAAAGGTGTAGATGGATTATGTTGGGTTTCGCTCAAACCAACCTACCCGAAGAATGAACAGGCAAGTAATGTGGTAGGCATCACGCTTGCTTGGCAAGTCATGAAATCAACACCCTACGAGCAGACTGACATATCACCAACATACCCCACCGCCCGGCTAAAAACTGACAGCTGAAGGCTGACAACTCCCAAGACATCGCGCGAAATAAATTTCACGCCTACAACAACACATGGGGTGTTGTATGCAATGTAGGGCATGAAAAGGTTTTGATGGATTATGTTGGGTTTCGCTTCGCTCAAACCAAGCCTCCCAAAGAATAAGCAGGCAAGTAATGTCGTAGGCGTCACGCTTGCTTGTCGAGTCATGAAATCAACCCCCTACGAGCAGACAAGCATATCACCAACATACCCCACCGCTCAGCTAAAAACTGACAGCTGAAAGCTCCCAAAACAACGCGCGAAATAAATTTCACGTTTACAACAACACGTGGGCTTTATATGCAATGTAAAGGCATGAAAAGGTTTAGATGGATTATGTTGGGTTTCGCCTCACTCAAACCAACATACCCCACCGCTCGGCTAAAAACTGACAGCTGAAAGCTGAAGGCTGACCACAAAAAAAGCCACTCATAAATGAAGTGGCTTTGGTTGAGTCGATTTTTTACTTATAACTTAATTTGGTTCACGCAGATGGAATACTTGGCACTTGTTACCTAAATCAGGTTGTTGTGCGAAGTTAGTGTTTTCAGCTAAACCACAGTTACTTAAACCAAGCGCTTGTTTTGTGTAGCGGTTGATAAGCATCACACCACCACCCTCTACTGGAGCAATGCGCCACTGTGCTGTTTTCGCTGCACAAGAAGCCATCTCTACGTTGGCACCTGGTACTAAGGCGTTATCAGCTACCGCAGCACAGAACTCGCTGTCAGCGCTTTGTTTAAGGCTTACATAGCCTGTATCAGTTGGTGTGAAGAACCATTGCTGTGCATCTTTATGCGTGTAAGCTTGTTGCTCAACATTGGTACCCGCTTTAACCGTATCTGCTACGCTAAGTGCTTTACCACTTTGTTGGCTTAATACTACAACACTGCCCATAGGGCGTAATTGCCAATCACCACACGCTGTTGCGTCACTTTGCTGTAAAACCGCTTGGTTTTGTGCAGCAGAACAACCAGCAACCGCTAATGGTTTGCCTGTGTAACGGTTAGTAATAGATACATTACCATCTGTGCTTGGTGCTACTTTCCATTGCTGGCAGAAGTTATTACGCCATGCTGCAGATTGTACTTTAGCATTATCTGCGTCATTACAGCTTTCAAGCTCTAAGAACTTGCTGTCTTCACGATTAGCTAAACGAACAAAACCATCTGTTGTTGCATCAATAACCCATTGACCATTGGTGCTTGCACACTGACGTTGCACAGCACGTGCATCTTGTGGATCAGCTGCGATGTCTAAACATAAGCCGCTAGTTGCATTCACTAATTGGTAGCGCTGACCTTGTACTCGCGTTACCAGTGGACCGTATTCACCTGATGGCGGTGCTACTTCAACGCCTGGTGTTAATGGTTTACCAAAGCTTGGCGTGCCATCGTCGTTCCAAGTAAATTTTTGCGCACGTAATGAACGAGTCGCACTACAACCGTGCTCTACCGAATCATTACCGTGATAAACTAACCAGTCTTCTGTACCGTCTGGCGATGTGAAAAAGCCGTTGTGACCAGGCCCAAACACTTCTTCTGTACGCTCAAATACTGGCTTGTCGTATTTTTTCCAGCTGCTCGCTTTAAGTGGGTCGTCACCAACAAGCTCAAGCATACCTAGTTTGTAATCTGGGGTATTACAGAAGCTCGCTGAGTACGTCATAAACGTACGACCATTGTGCTGTAAAATTTCAGCACCTTCAGTTACTTTACGACCACTGATCTCCCAATCTAGCTCAGGACGCGTGATCACTGTATGCGGTGAGTTCTCTTTCAGTGTCCACGGATCTTCCATTTCAGCGATAATGTTTAATTGCTGATCGCCTTGCCATTGTGAGTAAATCACATATAGCTTGTCTTTGTATGTTAAGTAGTTACCGTCGATGTTCCATACGTTAGGCATTAATGCGCCCTTGTATTCGTATGGACCCATAGGATCGTCACCAGCACTTTCTAATACGTTTAAGTGTTGGTTATCTAAAGTGCCATCAGTACCAGCTGTGTACATCATGTACCAACGGTAGCCGTTTGGTCCTTTTAGGCGGTGGAACTCAAACGCCCAGAAGTTACAACAACGCTCAGGGTTTGAATCAGACCAAACATTGACAGGTGTTGCATCAGCAAGGCCAGCTAGTGTTGGTGATTTACGCATCACTAACTCAGATGTCCATGTTGTTGTGGTTAGGTAATAGTTACCATCCCAATACTCAAGCCATGGATCGGCGCCATTAGGAAAAAGTGGGTTGGTAAAAATACCATTATCTTGGATTGGCGCTTTTTCTGTGGCTGCCACGTCAGTTTTCTTAGCTGTGTTGTCTTCAGCTGTAGTCTGACAACCAGTCAGTGCACCAAACGACAAGGCAAATACGCTGGCTAAGCCAGCCTTTTGCATTGCGCTTTTAAGCTTTGTTGTTTTCACGATTGTGTTCCTTTATTTTGTACCAAATTCGTACACGATGCGTGTTGAATACACGTCACCCGGTAATAATGTTGTGCTTGGGAACGTTGGCTGATTTGGTGCATCAGGGAAATGCTGTGGCTCTAAACAAAAACCACTTCTGAAATTATGCACTAAGCCAGACGCTTGCACAGTACTACCGTCTAAGAAGTTACCTGAGTAAAACTGTACAGCAGGCTCTTCTGTGTAAACTGTTAACGTACGGCCAGAATTTGCTTCGTAAACCGTCGCTGCTTCAATAAGTTCATTGCTTGGCGTGTCTTTAAGCACAAAGTTATGGTCATAACCTTTACCAAGTTTCAGTTGTTCGTTGCTAGCTTTGATATCTTGACCGATTGCTTTAGCTGTACGGAAGTCAAACGGTGTGCCAGCCACATCCATCAACTCACCAGTTGGGATCAAGCCGCCATCCACAGGGGTAATTGCTTTTGAGTTAATTTGCATTTGGTGATCAAGAATGTCGCCTTTACCCGCTAGGTTGAAGTAGCTGTGTTGCGTCATATTGATGATGGTAGGCTTGCTTGTTGTAGCAATAAACTGCATATCTAACGTGTTGTTGTTCGTTAGCGTGTAAGTTACTTCAGTCGTCACTTCACCCGGGTAGCCTTGGTCGCCATCAGGGCTCACTAAGCTTAAGGTAACACCAGCACTGTTTTGCGTCGTGAACGGTGTCATGTTCCACACTTTTTTATCGAAACCTTGCACACCACCATGTAAGTGGTTGTCACCATCGTTAGTTGCTAATTGGTATTCAGTGCCATTTAACGTGAATTTACCGTTTGCGATACGGTTACCAAAACGACCGATGATTGCACCGTAGTAAGTTGTCGCTTTTGTGTATGCTTCTAGGTTATCTAAACCCAGTACAATATTACCCATTTCGCCTTTTGCATCAGGTGTTTCAATACGCGTAATAATGCCGCCATAGTTGATTACATCAACGCTAATACCATTGCTGTTAGTCAGCGTTACTTGATTAACCGGCGTTTGATCAGCCAGTACGCCATAGGCCGTCATTGATGCTGAAGGGGAAGTAGTCATATTGTCTCCTTGATGAGCACAAGCTGGTGTAAGGGCAATCCCACATGTCACCAACAATGCATAAAGCCCGCGCGACTTTTTCGTGTTCGAACTGGCTGTTTGATGAGTTGTTTTTAAACCTTGGAAAACACATTGCAATGACATATGAATAACCTTTTTGTAATTGTATTTATAGTTTTATAATACAAATAAGGGTGTCATTGCAACTTTAATCGCTAAAGTTGAATTTTTCCGTCTTTCACCATGATGCAATCCATTCCAGCACTTTTGGCAGCTTGATAACCAATTTGCGTGTCTTCAAACACCACACATTGGCTTGGCTCAACACCTAATTGCTCTGCTACTTTTAAGAATGTTTCTGGATTTGGCTTGCCTTTACTTACATCACTGGCAGTCACTAACGCACCAATTTTATTTATTAAATTGGTATCAGTTAGATGATCAATTGCATGCTCGCGGTCAGCGCCTGTGCCAACGCCCATAGGCAATACACCATGGTACTTTTCAAGTACTGCGACTGTTTCGTCAATTACTAGCGGTTGGTGCTGTAAATTAACCCAAAACTGGTGTTTATCTTTTGCCACAACTAGAGGGTCGTGTTCTAAACCAAATTTTTCGTTAAGCATTTCAATTGTTTTAACGGTCGGAATGCCACCTAAGCTGTACATGTAGTCGTAATCGAATGGGTAGCCATAGGCTTCGCAAGCTTTTTGCCATGCCTGTAAGTGACTGCCCATTGAGTCAATTAAGGTGCCATCCATATCAAAAATAATGCCTTGGTAGGCGCTTAAATCGATCATATCTACTCCTAAAATGTTTCGCTTCACAATAGCATAAGCCAGCGAAGAGCGAGGCTCATCACTGGCTTAATCGACAACAAAATTTGGGGTGAACGTGCTCACACACAGCACGTTCTAGTACATAAAGTACTAATTCTTACACGCCACGTTTTAGCATGTAGTAAGCTGCGTTATGACGAAGCTCTGTTTTGAAACCACGGATCGTCGTATCGTTATCGATGATCATAGTTTCAACGCCAGCCATTTCAGCAAAATCGATAATCATATCGGTTGTTACTGCTTGGCTATATGCAGTGTGGTGTGCACCACCGGCGTGGATCCATGCAGCTGATGCTACAGATAGATTTGGTTTTGGTTCCCAAAGCGCTGAAGCAACAGGTAAGTGAGGTAAATCAGCTGGCGGAGCCACTGTATCTACTTCGTTGATTAGAATACGGAAACGGTTACCCATATCAATTGGTGATACGTTGATTGCAGCACCCGGTTTTGCAGTAAACAATAAACGACCTACATCACATTTAACACCGATAGTGTGCTGGTGAACTTCAAGACGTGGTTTTTGTGCTGCAATTGAAGGACACACTTCTAACATGTGCGCGCCAAGTACTTGGTCAGTCTCACCCATGTTGTAAGTGTAATCTTCCATGAATGAACAACCACCGTCACGGCCTTCACCCATTACTTTCATGATGCGAACCATAGCAGCTGTTTTCCAGTCACCCTCACCACCGTAACCATAGCCTTTCGACATTAGGCGCTGTGTAGCAAGACCCGGAAGACCAGAAAGACCTGATAAGTCTTCAAAACAGTTAGTGAATGCTTTAAAGCCGCCTTTCTCTAAGAAACGCTCCATACCAAGCTCTAAACGTGCTTCGTTGCGTAGCATTTTCACTGCGTAATCGTCTTGTAGAGTTTCATCAGCAATTACGTAGTCTTGCTTATAAAGCTCTAACTGTGCATCAACTTCTTCTTCAGTGATAGTATCAACCACTTTTACAAGCTCAGCGACACCAAACGCGTGTACTTCATAACCAAAAGTAATTTGCGCTGAAACTTTGTTACCTTCAGTAACTGCAACTTGACGCATGTTGTCGCCAAAACGCGCAACTTTAAGTGTTTGGCTTTCTGCCCAACCTTTTGCCGCACGACACCAGTCATCTAACTGCTGTTGTACGTCAGCACGTTGCCAGTGACCTGCAACAACTTTACGCTCTTTACGCATTACAGTACCGATGAAACCGAACTCACGGTCACCGTGTGCACTTTGGTGCGTATTCATGTAGTTCATGTTGATGTCAGACCAAGGAAGGGCTGCATTGAACTGAGTATGAAGGTGTAACCAAGGCTTACGTAATTCGCTTAGGCCTGCAATCCACATTTTCGCAGGTGAGAAAGTGTGCATCCATAAAACTAAACCAACACAGTTAGGATCCGTATTTGCCGCTTGGCAAACAGCGTGAATTTCTTCAGGTGACTTAACGGTAGGCTTACATACCAAGTTTACTGGTAGATTAGCTTCGCTGTTTAAGCCCGCTACAATTGCTTCGCTGTCTTTGGCAACCGTTTCTAACACCTTAGGACCATAAAGATGTTGTGAGCCGGTAACAAACCAGACTTCTTTCGTCATCGTCGTCATGTTAATAATCCTCTAAATTCTTGCTATTTGCTCTGACCGTAATACGCGTTTTTACCGTGCTTACGTAGATAATGTTTATCCATCACTGCTTTTTTAAGTTCAGCTGCGTGTGGATCTAAAGTGCGTGTTAAATACGCCATGCGTGCAATCTCTTCGAGTAGCGCGGCATGGTATACAGACTGAGCGGCATCTTTACCCCACGTGAAAGGCGCATGACCCGCAACAATCACCATAGGTGCAGCTTTCGGATCGCGGTCTTGATACGCATCAGTAATTTGAATACCGGTTTCTAATTCATAATCGCCATTCACTTGCTCATCGGTTAACTCACGAGTACAGGTGATGTCACCATGTACATAGTCAGCGTGAGTTGTGCCAAGGCAAGGAATGCTTTGTTTTGCTTGCGCCCATGCAGTTGCATAGGTCGAATGCGTGTGTGTTACACCGCCAATTGCATCGAAGTGGCGATATAAATGAACATGCGTTTTAGTGTCAGAAGACGGACGCATAGAACCTTCAACAATGTTGTTTTCAAGGTCGACGATCACCATGTCGTCGGCTTTCATTTGGTCGTACGAAACACCACTTGGCTTAATTGCAATCACGCCTTTGTCGCGGTCGATTTGCGATACGTTACCAAAGGTATAAATTACTAAGCCACGACGTTGCAGCTCCATGTTCGCTTCATAGACTTCACGTTTTAGTTCAGTAAAACTCATGCTTTGTCTCCGTTTACATAGCTTGCAAGTGCTTGGTAGTTGGCATAAAGCTCGTCATACACAGCAACGCGCTCAGGGTTTGGTAAATACTGATGACATACAGACGACGCCATAACTTTTTGAGCATCTGCCACTGTTGCGTGCTCACCCGCAGCAACCGCAGCCATAATCGCCGCACCCAATGCACAGCTTTGCTCACTTTCTAAAACGTCGATAGGGCAATTCCAAACATCAGCACAAGTTTGCATTACGTAGTCTGATTTTTTAGAGATACCGCCGATAACAACCACTGACTCGATTGGTACGCCTTCGCTACGGAAACGCTCAGTGATAGCACGTGCGCCAAACGCAGTTGCTTCAACAAGCGCTTTGAAGAACTTAGGTGCATCAGTGCCCATTTTTAAGCCTGTTAATGCCATGGCAACGCTTTGGTCAGCATCTGGCGTACGACGACCATTTACCCAATCAAGCGCAGTTACATCGTTGCTTGTTACAGGCAGTGCTGCCGCTGCTTTTGATAGATCAACTAAGATTGAATCTTCTAACTTGTTAACTAACGCTTGTTCAGCGTCTGATAAATTTGTAAGTTGGCGAGTTGGCCAAAGTACTAGGTTTTTGAACCATGCGTATAAATCACCAAACGCAGATTGACCGGCTTCTAAGCCAATTAACCCAGGGATTACTGAGCCATCAACTTGACCACAAATACCTTTAACGCAAGTATCACCTAGTTGTTCTTTAGACGTTACTGTGATGTCACACGTTGAAGTACCCATTACTTTAGTTAGAACGCCAGGACGAACATTGGCTGCTACTGCGCCCATGTGACAGTCAAATGCACCGTAACCAATCACGATACCTTGTGGTAAACCTAGCTTCTCGGCCCACTCAGCAGTTAAGTTGCCAGCAACTTGGTCGCTTGGCTCTGTAGTTGCATTTAACGTATCAACAACACCATCTAATAGTGGATCGATATTGCTGAAGAAACTGTTTGGTGGGAAACCGCCCCACTGCTCGTTCCACATTTGTTTGTGGCCCGTTGCACAACGACCTAGCTTTAATACTTCAGGGTGTGTTGTGCCGCACATTAGCGCGGTCATCCAATCGCAGTGCTCAACCCATGAATATGTGGCTGCTTTAACACTGCTATCAACGCGGAAAATATGTAATGCTTTGGCCCAGTACCACTCAGAAGAGTAGATACCGCCCATATGTGAAAGGTAGTTCACATCGTTGTTAGTTGCAGCTTCAGTGATTTCATTTGCTTCTTTAATAGACGTATGGTCTTTCCACAAAATGAACATTGCATTTGGGTTTTCTGCAAATTCTTCAGTTAATGCCAGTGGTGTACCTTGGCTATTAATTGCTACAGGAGTTGAGCCTGTCGTATCAAAGCTCATACCCACTACTTTGTCTGCAGTACCTGCTGGAACTTGTGACCAAAGACCATTTACTACTTCTACAAGGCTATCAATATAGTCTTGTGGATGCTGACGAAACTGATCTTTACTTGGGTCACAATATAAACCTTGTGCCCAGCGCGGGTAGTTTACTAAATGGCTGGCAAGTTCTTCACCAGTCGCAACATCAACGAGTAATGCTCTTACCGAGTCCGACCCGTAGTCTAATCCCAACGTATAACGAGACATAATTACCTTTCACTAATTGCTTACTAACATTGTTAGTCATTATCTTTATTTGTATGATAATATCAACAATACCAGATTGTAAAGGTATTATAAAAATATTATTAACAGGATTATTTGCTGCTGGCGGGCGATTTATTGCGCAGTTTTTCTGGTAGATTAGATTGTTTTTTCAGCACAAATAATAGGTTAAAGCCACTACATTAACTTTTGTATGATAAGAATGGGATAACTATGTCTAGTCAATTAGAACAACTTAAAGCAGTAACAACCGTTGTTGCTGACACGGGTGATTTTGAAGCAATCAACGAATATAAACCGCAAGATGCTACAACAAACCCATCACTAATCTTAAACGCGATTCAAATTGAGAAATATCGCCCACTTGCTGCAGAAGCCGTATCATGGGCAAAAGCACAAAGCAGTGACACAGCAGAAGTTGTAACAAAAGCAGCTGATAAGCTAGCAGTATTAATTGGCTCTAAATTAATGGAGCAAGTGCCAGGTTTAGTTTCAACAGAAGTGGATGCGCGTTTATCATTTGATACTCAAGCAACTGTTGATAAAGCACTTGAGCTTGTTGCTTTATATAAAGAGCAAGGTATCGACACATCGCGCGTGTTAATCAAAATTGCTTCAACATGGGAAGGTATTCAAGCAGCTAAAGTACTTGAAGCACAAGGTATCCGTTGTAACCTAACGCTGGTATTTGCATTTGCTCAAGCACGCGCTTGTGCCGAAGTAGGTGCTTACCTAATTTCACCATTCGTTGGTCGTATTCTTGACTGGTACAAAGCACAAGATGCAAGCGCTGATTTCGACGGTGCTAACGATCCGGGCGTTAAGTCAGTAACGCATATCTACAATTACTTCAAAAAGCACGGCTACGAAACGATTGTAATGGGCGCAAGCTTCCGTAACATCGGTGAAATCCAAGAATTAGCAGGTTGTGACCGTTTAACTATCAGCCCTAAGTTACTTGCTGAACTAGCTGCAACTGACGCACCATTAACTCAAAAACTATTACCAGCAACAGAAAAAGCAGAAGCGCCAGCTGCAATGACTGAGCAAGCTTTCCGCTGGGAAATGAATGAAGATGCCATGGCTACTGAAAAGCTAAGCCAAGGTATTCGTCAGTTCGCAATTGACCAAGAGAAACTAGAGTCAATCTTAAGCGAATTAGTTTAAACCGATTGTTTAAGCAGCAAAAAGCCCGCAAACCAAAGTTTGCGGGCTTTTTTATTACCTACACATCATCACAAATGTAGGTTTATCGTGTTGCGATTACGATAATTTTTAGCCAGTCACATTATTCAGCAAGTAATGCGTTTGCTTTTGCAACTAGGTTTGCCACTGTGAAACCAAAGTGCTCAAGCAATACTGCGCCAGGCGCTGACTCACCAAATGTCTCCATACCTAGTACATCACCATCTTGGCCAACATACTTGAACCAGAAGTCACGGTGTGCAGCTTCAACAGCAATCTTAGGTGTACCCGCTGGTAGCACGCTTTGACGATATGCTTTATCTTGGCTATCAAACTGATTCGTTGATGGCATAGATACCACGCGAACTTGTTTGCCTTGTGCTTTTAGCTCAGCAGCGGCATTCACAGCTAACTCTACCTCAGAACCTGTTGCAATAAGGATAAGCTCTGCGGCTTGTTCGCTATCAACAAGTACATAACCCCCTTTTGCAATGTCAGCAACTTGCTGTGCATCACGTGCCATTGCTTTGGTACCCTGACGGCTGAAAATAAGTGAACTTGGGCCTGTTTCTTTTAATAACGATTGACGCCAAGCTACTGCTGTTTCAGTTTCATCACACGGACGCCATGCAGTCATATTTGGTGTCATACGAAGGTTAGCTATTTGCTCGATTGGTTGGTGAGTAGGACCATCTTCACCTTGACCGATTGAGTCATGGGTATACACAAAAATGCTCTGCGCTTTCATTAATGCTGCCATACGTACTGCATTACGTGCGTATTCCATAAACATTAAGAAAGTTGCGCCAAATGGAATGAAGCCACCATGTAATGCAATACCATTCATGATTGCGCTCATACCAAACTCACGTACGCCATAGAATACGTAGTTACCGTCAGCTGTATCTTGTAAACCTTTTGCTTCTGGCCATAACGTTAAGTTAGAACCGGCAAGGTCAGCAGAGCCACCCATTAATTCTGGAAGTTGGTTAGCAAAGAAGGTGATCGCGTTTTGTGATGCTTTACGTGTCGCAATGTTTTGCATGTCGGCTTGGCATTTAGCAATGTACTCATCAGCTAATTCAGCGAAGTTAGCTGGTAATGCTTTTTCAAGAACACGACGTGTATATTCTTTTGCAAGTTCAGGGTGTGCTTTGCTATAAGCTGCAAATTTTTGCTGCCATGCACCTTCAAGCTCTTGGCCTTTCGCTTGATTATTCCACTCGTTATAAACTTCTTGTGGAACTTCAAATGCAGGGTGCGGCCAGTTTAGCTGCTCACGTACTGCTGCGATTTCGTCGTGACCCAGTGGTGCACCGTGACAGTCGTGGCTACCTGATTTATTTGGCGAGCCAAAACCAATCACTGTTTTACAACAGATTAGTGTTGGTTGCGTAGTGTTGCTTTGTGCCGCTTCGATTGCACCCGCAATTGCATTCATATCGTGACCATCAACATCACGGATAACTTGCCAACCGTAAGATTCAAAACGTGCAGGCGTATCGTCGGTGAACCAACCTTCTACTTCACCATCGATAGAGATGCCATTGTCATCCCAAAATGCGATTAGCTTGCCTAGGCCTAATGTACCTGCCAGCGAACATGCTTCGTGCGAGATACCTTCCATTAAACAGCCGTCACCCATAAAGCAGTAAGTGAAGTGATCAACAATATCAAACTTTGGCTTATTGAATTGTGCTGCTAAAGTTTTTTCAGCGATTGCCATACCAACTGCGTTAGCAATACCAGAACCTAATGGGCCAGTCGTTGTTTCAACACCCGGAGTATAACCATATTCTGGGTGACCCGGTGTTTTAGAGTGAAGCTGACGGAATTGCTTAATATCTTCGATGCTTACGTCATAACCGCTTAGGTGTAACAATGCATATTGAAGCATTGAACCATGGCCATTTGATAACACAAAGCGGTCACGGTTAGACCAGTCTGGGTTTAATGGGTTATGGCGGTGAAAGTTTTGCCACAATACCGCTGCAATATCAGCCATACCCATAGGCGCACCTGGGTGGCCAGAGTTAGCTTGTTGAACGGCATCGACAGCAAGTATGCGAATAGCATTTGCAGATTGAGAACTAGGCAGAGTCATCTTATTAGCTTCCTGTTAATATTATAATATAAATAATATCGCAAAAACTCACCCAAATAGCAACTTAATAAACCGCCATGCCAGTAATGACGTGTATTTAGGGCCATTTTGTACCACTAAGCGCAGGTTTTAACACCATTTTATTGTTAATAACTTTTTCTAACTAAAGAAATGACGACACCGCTCAAAATAACCAAATCAAATTAGTGAAATATGCTTATTTATCAAGCAATTTCCTTAACTAATTCAGGTTACAAAAACCAGACCTTGCTACAATTTGGTACATTATTTCATTGTTCAAGCCATTAATAACAACTTAATGTTAACAAGTTTTTTCATTAAGGTTGTTTATTTGTGACTGTTCTAGGTAGTTGCTCACTTGGGCTACGAGTTTTATTTCTAATTAGTGCATTTTGCCTTTCACCAATGGCAAGCAGCACTGACTCTGCTTATTTAGCAGATGAAGGAGTAAGCCTTGGTTTCAGCTTAGGTTATGGTCAACTCGACAACCCAGTTTATAAAAAAGACGACATTCCTCTTTATGCCCTACCGCGTATTGAAGTATTTGCCGGTGACTTTTCATTTGCAAATACTCAGTTTGCTTGGACACCCGTGTGGGGCGATCACTATCAAGTGTCGTTATTCACCCAACTCAATGAAGATGGGCTGTATTTTGCCAAACACTCAGCAGCACTAACTGCAATTAGAACAACCAGTGGCCGCCCTTCAATGACACCGCCACCACCCGGTTCAAGCATTGAAGCACCAGTGGTGATAAAGCGCCGCGGTGATATTACTAAAATATCAAAACGTAAACTGTCGGCCATGAGCGGTATTGAAGCGATTGTTGACTGGCAAAGCTGGCGTTTTAGCTCGTATTGGTCAATGGAGCTCACCAACTATCACAAAGGGTTACAAGGCGCATTATCTGCACAGCGCTTGTTTTTATTTGATCAGCACCTAGTTTTGCTCGGCGCAGAAATACAACATTTAAGTGCTGGTTTAGTGGATTACTACTATGGCAGCGCACAACAAGAGATACGAGCCGGATTTAGCCCTTTTTTAGGTCACTCTAGTCAAAAGTACAATCTAAAAGCCAGTTACCAATATCAGTTTAATCAACAATGGCAATTTATAAGCGATATAAAATACCAGCGCTTATCATCGGGTATTGCCGATAGCCCCCTCGTTGATGACAGCAACTTACTGTCTTTTTATGCTGGCTTTGCATGGAATTACTGATGATGTTGCGTACTAAGCTTTTTTCACTCTTATTCATTTTTAGCCTCGCGTTTGTTAGCAGCACATTCGCACAGGCAGGTTATATCGAGGCAACACCAGAAAACTGTGTAACGGTAGAGCAAGATTGCGTGATGGATGTATCGATTAATTGGTATACCGAAGTCAGCGAAACGGTGTGCATTCGTGTGACTGATCAACAAATTAGGCTGTTCTGCCAAAAGCCAAATCAAGGGCAAAACTTTGCAATCACAGTGCAAAACAATCGCAACATTGTTTTAGAGCTACTGAGCGAGCAACTAGAACCATTAGAAAGCACTGAAATTAGTTTATTCCACCAGCATGTTAAAAAACGCCGACGTGATATCGCATGGAGTATTTTTTGATGAGCCAACATACTATTTTGTACATTGAAGATGATTTAAAACTTGCCCAGCTAGTCTCTAATTATTTAACTGAACATGGCTATACCATTGAGCACTTTGAAAGTGGTTGCCATGCCTGTTATCAAGCAAGCTGCAAAAAGTACGACCTAATTTTGCTTGATATCGGATTAGGATCAGAAGATGGCTTTGAGGTATTTAAAGAACTAAAACAATACCAAGATACACCAATTATTTTTATGACGGCAAGGCAGAGCCAAGTCGATCATATCACTGGCCTTGAGCTAGGCGCCGATGATTACCTAACCAAACCTGTTTCCCCGTCCATTTTATTAGCGCGAATAAATAACACGATTCGTCGCAGCCAAGCTGTTAAACCAACAAGTACCACTCACAACGCGCATAATATTCGCTTTGGCTCGTTGAGTATTAATACAATTCAGCGCGAGGCTTATTTGCATAGCCAGCCACTTGAATTGACCAGTGCAGAGTTCGAAATACTGATCCAATTAGCTCAATCAGCGGGTCAGTTGGTCAGTCGAGACCAATTATTTGATGGTACCATTGGCCGTAAATACGATGGTCAAAGCCGCACTATCGATGGCCGCATTAGCCGCTTACGCAAAAAGCTCGGTGACGAAGCGGTGCCAGCACAAAAAATCGTCACAGTTTGGGGTAAAGGATATATTTTTTCTCCACAAGCGTGGGGTTAATGCAGTTTGTTACGCCTGTTTTGTTATTTGTATTTAACCCTCGCAGTTTGCCTGGGGAGCGCCGCTTGGTTACTAGAAACCTATTTTCCAAGCCCACCAAGTTACAGTACAGAGCAGCAATTAGCAGAGAGTATATTGAGTCTTGCCCCCAATAACCCTGATATTAAACAAACACCTCTGGCGAACTTTTACCTTGGTAAACAATTAAAGGCATCACTTTTAGCAGGTCAGGTAATTAGTGTTAACGATGCCAATAACAAGCTTTACTTTCATAAGCTTGCTGATGATAGACAGACCTTATTAAGCATTGGTCCATACAGCCAACCAGCTGATCAGGGTTATCGGTCTTTAGTGAGCCTTCTGTTTTACTCTAGCCTTGCCTTAGCGGTGGTGATTTTTACAGGCCCACTGCTGTTTGACTTAAATAAACTGCGCAAGGCCAGTAGTAAAATGTCTAATGCTGACTTTACTGCACAAGTGCACTTCACACGTTTTAGCTTGCTAAAAAGCATTGGCGATACCTTTGATAACATGGCATTAGCGCTTCATAACCGTAATCAAAGCCAACGCGAATTGATCAATGCCGTTTCTCATGACTTTTTAACGCCTATATCGCGGGCTAAATTCGCCCTCGAAGCAGTCGTTGATAACAACGCTTATCGGCACAGTGTGTTGCAAGACATTATTGAACTTGAGCTATTAGTCGAAGAGTTTTTAACTTATGCCGAGCTTAAACAATGCGAACCCACCTTGTTAGTAAAAGACTACTGCCCAGACGAGCTATTACAGCCCTGCATTACTAAGTTTCAAAGCTATAGCCCTTTGGCTATTCGCCTTGACTGCGAATTAACAGCCATTTGTGTTGATAAACAAAGCTTTCAACGCTTATTGCAAAACTTACTCGGGAACGCGGTTCGCTTTGCTAAAACGCAAATTCATATCAGGCTTTCACAATGCGAAAGCGGCACTTTGCTAGTGATTGAAGATGATGGCCCAGGGATCCCAGAACACATGCGCGCCAGCCTCATGCAACCATTTTCTAAAACCGCTTCGGTACACCAAACAGGCTATCAAGGTGTTGGGCTTGGCTTATCAATCGTTAAGCAACTATGCCTATGGAATAACGCAAAATTTAGCTTAGATAACGCGCAAATCTTAAGCGGAGCAAGAGCAAGTATTCTGTTTCGATAAGCAGTTTTTCGGTAAAAATGTACCAAGCTGTAACAGTGTGTGCCAATTGTTTACATTTCATTGATGTTATAGTCACAACTCAACACTATCCCTACTGATTACAACCGTTCGCCGCTGCGCGAGCTCATAATTATAATCCTTCGAGGGAAGTTAGATCACATGTTCAATATGAAAAAAGTATCAGTGATGGTCGCATCTGCACTTTACTTAGGTGTAGGTACGTCTGCTGCTGCGCTAAATGACCAAGCATGGCCAGAACAGCCAGCAGGCTATGCGCCAAAGCAAACCGTTAGCAATGAATTTGTGTGGGAAGACAAGGTTAATAACACAGTTAAAAAACAAAACCGCGTTTTCACACCAGAGAAAGATATTAGTGGTATTCAAACTTATATCGTGCAACTGGACGATGCACCTATTTCGACTTACCAAGGAGGTGTTAAAGGGCTTGCGAGCACTAAAGATGTGGTAATGCAGACGCAACAAGCAACAGCGCGCTCAACGCTTAATATGGCGCAGCCTGCGATTGCAACTTACGCTAATCACCTAGCAAGTAAGCGTCAATCAGTTGTTAATGCCGCAATGAGTCAGCAAGGCTTACAGCTAAATGTTGAGCGCATATTCAATGTGACATTAAACGGTTTCACCACCCAAATGACACAAGATGAAGCGAAGCGCCTTGCTAAAGTGGCTGGTGTTAAGAAGATCACTCGCTCAAAAATCTACAGCCTAAATACTTTTAATACCATTGAGCAAACCGGTGCTTCTGCACTGTGGAGCACAAGTGCTAGCAACCCGAGCAGCAACAAAGGTGAAGGCACGGTTGTAGGTATCATAGATACGGGTATCAACACTGATCACCCATCATTCGCAGCTGTAGGCGGCGACGGTTACACTCACACCAACCCTCTAGGCGACAAGTACCTAGGTGACTGTGCGACTGCTGAATTTGCTGATCTGTGTAACGACAAGCTAATTGGTGTTTATTCTTACCCTGAGATCACCGCAGCCTATGTTGATACTGTATTTGAAGAGACTCGCCCAGAAAATGGTGAAGACTATCATAGCCATGGTTCACACGTTGCAGGTACAGCAGCAGGTAATATCCTTTACGATATTCCTTACAAACTGACTGAGTATGAAAACCAATCATCTGGTTTAGAAACCAATGTAACTTTCCCGCAAGTATCAGGTATGGCGCCACACGCTAATATCATTTCATACCAAGTATGTTGGCCGGGTAACTCTGGCGACCCTTATGCAGGCTGTCCAACAAGCGCAATTTTAGCTGCTGTAGAACAAGCAGCGATTGATAATGTTGACGTACTGAACGCTTCATTAGGTGGCCTTGAAGAAGATCCATGGAGCGACCCAATTGAGCAAGCGTTCATGAATGCGGCTGAAACCGGTGTATTTGTGGCGGTAGCGGCAGGTAACAGCGGCCCAGAATATTCAACGGCTGACCACTCTTCACCTTGGGTAACCACAGTTGCAGCTCATACGCCTTCAACCAAAGTCAATTTTGGTAACAAACAACTTAAAAACCTAACTAGTGGCGATACTGCAGCGCCAGGACCATTTGCTGGTGCAGGTGTTAACTTTAACGAGCTAACAGGTTTAATCGTTGCCGCAACTGACTTTGAAAATCCAAATGAAAGCTCAAGCTATGCACTTGCCAACTGTGACAAGCCATTCCCTGAAGGTACATTCGATTTAGTGGATGATCCTGCAACTGCTATCGATGAAAGTGCGCAAGACGTGATTGTCGTATGTAAGCGTAGTTCTTACCCACTATACTCTAAATCGTTAAACGTAGAGGCAGGCGGTGCAGAAGGTTTAATTATTTATAACCATGTATCATTTTACGATCGCTACACGATTCCTTCAGTGACTTACCCTATCCCTACCATTCACATTAAAAACGTCGATGGTACGAGCTTACTTGACTGGCTAAGCACAGGCGACAGCCACATGGGTACCATTGAAGCAACCGAAGGCACCGTAGATACTGTAGATAAAGACCGCATAGCTTACTTCTCTGGCCGTGGTCCATCATACTTTGGCTTTGACACCTTACTTGTAGACCTTGCTGCTCCGGGTGTTGATATCTATGCGCCATCATCAGACGATCAACCATTTACTAGCAACCCAGCGACTTCAGACTGGCAATCTATGTCTGGTACATCAATGGCAAGCCCACACGTTGCGGGTGCAGCAGCATTGTTAAAACAATCTCATCCTGATTGGACACCAATGCAAATTCAATCAGCATTAATGTTAACTGCAAACAACCAACTTGGTATGGCTCGCTATTTAGATAATTATGCTGATGATGGCTTTGATGCGGCACTTGCTGAAATGGGTTCAGGTAAAATGCAAGTTGAACGTGCTGATAAAGCGGGCCTATTGCTTGATGAAAGCATTGCGAACATGAGTGCAGCCAACCCAAGCCTTGGTGGCCGTGAAAAAGCACTAAACACAGCTTACATGGTAGATAATGACTGCGGCTTTAAGTGTACGTTTATCAGGACCTTCACGGCAACTGAAGATGCAAGCTGGACGCTACACACTGAAAGCTGGATTGGAAATAGTACGATTAGTGTTGAGCCAGCGCAATTTGATATTAAAGCGGGCGAAACTCAAAGCATTGTTGTCACTGTAGAAGCACATCAAAATGCAACACCACAAGAAACGGTTGACTACACAGGTAACCAAGGTCAATTAATTCTAACGTCTAGCAACCCTGAATCGCCAGTACTTGAAATGCCTGTATGGACCTACGTTGGCGATACAGGTTTACCTGAATTTATTAAGGTTGATGCACACCGCCGCTCTGCGACGATGAAAGTCGGTCCATTTAATACTTCTGAAATTAGTAATCTAACAACACAATCGTACGGCTTAGTAAAAGGCCAAGTTGAAACAGTACACCTATTCAACGACACCACACCAGGCGACCCATTCGATAGCGTAGAGGTTGAAGGTGAAGACGAAGCTGTGAACAACAACCACATTCAGTGGACGACAGTGCCTGAAGACGCAAAAATGTTCAGCGCAAGCATTATGAATGAGCAGTCTCGCGTATTGGTCTTTATGGGTAAAGATAGTAATGGTGATGGCATCGCGTCTTTTGAAGAAACGCTATGTATGTCAACTAGCTACACCCTAACTAACTTCTGTAACATTGTTGATCCTGAAGCGGGTGAATATTTTACGTTATACATGAGTCTACAGACTCTATCGTATGGCGAAGTTGATGAAGGTATTGAAGTCTCATTTGCGACAGCGGTGACCACTGAAGACAATGGCTCACTCACTGTAACAGGACCAAACAGCGTACCGGGTTATGACGAACTGGAGCTTGACCTTGCTTATAACCTACCTGATATGGAAATTGGCGATATTTACTTCGGCGGCTTTGATATTGGTAGCAACCCTGAAGATGCAGGCAATCTTGGTTTTGTGCCAGTGATCATCGAGCAAGTTGATAAAGACGTGACCTTTACGGCCAACAAAAACAAAGCTTATGTAGGTGACTTAGTTGACTTCGAAATCAGCGTTATTGCTAATAACGAAAATGAAGCGCGTCAATTTGCACTAAACACTGAGTTCCCTGCGGGCGTAGACATTGTTCCTGACAGCATTGTCGCATCTAACTCAACGCCAGTAACACCAATGCTAGATAGCAACGCTCTAGCACTAGTTGGTGTTCAAGAGACGACTAAAAATGTTGAGCGTAATTATAACATTACCACCAACATCACAGACGAAATGTGTTCATTAACATCGGCGCATTCACCAGATCCTCACTACCTAGAACTACGTGAACTTGGCTGGCGTACACTAGAAGGTGTTGAAGGTCGTTACTACAACGAGTTTGAGTACACATTTAAAGAAATCATGAACACCAACCTTGATGTGTCATTCCCATTCTTTAACAAGTACCACTTTGACTCAATTAAACTTAACCCAGCTGGTTTAGTCACATTTGGTTCGCAAGGCCGTACAACGCCATTCCACGTTGAACTGCCAGAAGGTTACACTCAGCCGCCACCGCCGCCTTACCTAATCGCACCATTCTGGGTTGGTGATAACATGATCCCTGAGCGTGTTGACGGTGGTTACGGTAACTATGACGCCAACGCAGGTATCACACCAACTTACACGGTATCGCGTGAGTGGTTAGTACTTGAGTGGGATAATATCCAGCGTTCTAGAACTGAAGGCCAATCAGTTGATGTTGAAATGTTCATGCGAATGGGCATTGACTATGAGCCAGGTGAATACGAGCTACTATTTGCTTACGACAACCTAAGCTTAGTTGATGCACAAGGTTCTATCGGCTTGAAAGCTGCTGACGGCCGTGGCTTTATCAGTGGTGATATTCCTATCGATTTAAACATCGGTAACAAGTACGGCTTCGACAATATGGACGAAGTACTACACGACAAACTGGTTGTGTGTCTTGACTACACAGGCCCTGAAATATCTAAGTTTGACGTGAAATTCCAAGCGTACATTGGTGAGCAAGCGGCGAATCAAACGCATCAACTATCACTTACAAATGGTTTAGTTGGCGCAGATGATGAAACCCTCACCCTTGACCTAGAAGTTATCGGTAACCTAGAAATGGCAGCCTTAACTGATATGTCGGTGGCAGAGAACGAAACGATTAGTTTTGACGTGCTTTATGCTGACGAAAACCAAGTGAGCAACCAAATCGACGTGTTAGGCGAAAACTTCACTTATGAAGTATCTGGTCACACATCAGGTAGCACTGTGACTATCACGCCAGCGGCGCACTTCCATGGTGATATTGATGTAACAGTAAAAGTTAGCGACAGCGTTAACCCAACTGATGCAGCAATGAGTTCATTTGTATTATCGGTGATGTCTGATGGTGAAGAGCTTGGCTGTACTGACAGCTCAGCAACTAACTATGATGAAAGCGCCAATACTGACGATGGTAGCTGTACTTTCCCTGAGGCAGTGATTCCAGAGACTGAGGTTGAAAAAGACAAGAAATCATCAAGCGGTTCATTCGGCTGGTTATTACTAGCTGTTGCACCACTGATGGCACTTCGTCGTAAAAAATCTCGAATTAACTAAGGATTAGTTAATTAGGATAGTTAAGAGTAATGCCGATATGCTTAGCATATCGGCATTTTTCATTATAAATACTTTAACCAAGGCTTGTTAGCCTTACGCTTGTATTCACTAAACTTCTTGGTTGGCCAATAAAGCCCTATTGCCAGCAGCAAAGTAATAAACCAAATACCTGAGATATCACTGACTCCTAAATATTGCCCTTGATTTGCCCCCCAGATCAGCATGCCTATTTGATACATAAATAGCAGTACATAGAGGTGTAAAATATAAAAGAACATAGGCACAGAACCATACACTCGGAGCGCATTCGTAAAGCGGTTGAGTGGTCTTTCAAATAACCATAAGCCAACAAACATGCCTGCTAACGTGATCAGCAAAAAGCTGAGTGACGGTGGATACTTAGTCACGTTAAACACCGACATCATGGTTTCTGTTGTGGTGCTAAACGTTTGCCACGGCAAGGTTTCACCATAAATATTAAAACCACGCAGCTGCGCAAATAATCCCACACATAACAGGGCTAACAGCAGCAATGCTCGTTTACGTGAATCCGCTGATTGAGTGTGCGCATATAAAGGACCTGCACAGTAACCCAATAAAATAACGCCAATCCAGGGCAGCACAGGGTAGCTAATTTTTATGTCGATTAAACCACCTTGTGATAGATAGCCTCGGTCATGCAAAATAGTCCACAGCGAGTAACCAAACTCATCGGGCGTAAAGCTGATAGGGGTCAGTAAATTGTGGCCAAATACAATAACCAAACCAAGCACCAGCAATATGTTGCGTGGCAGCTTAATCAGTAATGCTAACGCCAACATACAAAGGCCAATCGCCCACATCACTTGTAGCCAAATGGTGTGGTAGTAACCCATCCACGAAAAACAAATCAGGGTCACTTCAAGGGCGATTAAAAATAGCCCTCGCTTGATTAAAAAGCTTCGAGCCGAGCGCGCCACACCACTTGCTGGGTGACTATAAAGCCACGCCGACAAACCGGTTAAAAAGATAAAGGTTGGCGCACAAAAGTGCGCAGCAAAGCGGCTCCAAAAAAGCCCTGGCGAAGTGGTATCAACCACCATGGGATCGCCCACCTGCATGTGCAAGAAAAATCGCTCTCGCACATGATCAAGTAGCATCAGCAGAATAACGACACCACGCATGATGTCGATACTGTGAATACGGCTTTTAACTTGCTCAGAAGTCATAACTTACGCCAAGTTTAAATTGCGTCGGCGCACCCGGGTAGGCCCACAATGCATTGTAAGAACTAGCGATATACTGTTCATCAAACACGTTATCAACATTCAGTGATACTGTCGTACGTTCAGTCGCTCGCCATTTAGCAAATAAACCAACAGTTTGGTAACTCGGTAAACGGAAGGTGAGATCAGCTGGGTCGCCCAAACGGTCAGACACATATTGATAATGACCACCAATCTTTATTTCTTGTGCGAATAGACTTAGGTCATGGTTTAAGCCAATCGAAAGGTTATTCTTTGGTACGTTCACAAGTGGGCTACCTTTAGGAATTGGCACTAACCAATCAACATTTAGACTGTCTGTTGCAGTCTCAGCATCAACATAGGCATAAGATAGGTTGTACTCGGTATTGTCACCCAATGAACCTGTTAAATCTAACTCAAACCCTGTGCTATTTGCTTTACCGACAGGTGTTGAATAACCCACATTTACTGGATCTGCCACCAGCATGTTGCTCTTGCTTGCATCAAAATAAGCAAGCGTACCGCTGATATTGGCGTAGCTAAATTTAACGCCTACCTCAAACGAGTCACTTTCTTCAAAACCGAATGGATTACCTTCAGCATCGGTGCCACTCAGTGGTAAAAAGCCTTCTGAATAGCTTGAGTAAAGGTTAATGTCGTCATTAAGTGCGTAAACCACACCAAAACGTGGACTAATGCGGTTTTCTTTGCTGTTTGATGCCACACCAGACTTAGTCTCAAAAATATCTTGTTCAATTTCATCAAAACGCAGACCTAACATCACTTTTAAGTTATCGGTTAGATCTAGTTGGTCTTGCAGGTAAATACCGTACGCATTTTGTTGTTCGTTATTTTCGTACTGCATGCCCACTTCAGGGCCTTCAGTAGCGCTGTACTCTGGCTCATAAATATCAATGGTATAAGTACCATTACCACCACGGTAGCGATAAAGCCCAGTGCGTAGCTCATAGTCGTAACCATCAACACCAATCAATACATGATTGGTGATACCGGCAACATCAAAGTGGCCGCTTAATTCAAAGCGCAGCGATAAATCATCAGACTCATAGTCACGGTATCTGTGCTGGCGAGTTAAGGTTCTGCCATCATCAAATAATGACTGACGCGATGGTGAAAGCTCAGCATCTGACGAATAACCCGTTAACGTTGCAGTACGGTAACTAGCACCTAATAACAAGCTCCATTCTTGGTTTAGATCGTTGCTGTAATTTAATTGATGGCCGCGCGAGTGCACCTTGGTTGGTGCATCATTTGGGTTACCTAAAAAGCGTGACTCAGGCACGGTATCAAAATCACCATTTAACACCACAATACCGCGGTCATACATTTGCTGTTGATCAACATACTCAAACTCATAAGTCAGCGATGAGTTATCGTTGATTTGATAATAAAGCGAAGGCGTAATCACGAATTTGTCGTGGTGTACATAGTCTCTGAAGCTGTCACTATCTTGCCATGCGCCATTGATACGAAACGCTAAATCATCGCTTAAACCGTTAGTGTAATCACCTTGAATACGCTTGTGATCATCGCTACCCAACTCAGCTTGAAGTTGCCCTTGCTGATAAAACTGTGGCTTTTTAGTAATAATGTTTACGGTACCACCCGGCTCCGAACGGCCATAGAGTGCCGAGCCAGGTCCTTTTAATACTTCGATGTATTCAATGTTTGATACATCACGTGGGCCTGCAAAGCCGCGACCACCACTAAAACCGTTAACTAAGTACCCAGACGGCATATTTTCGTTACCTGACAAACCACGAATTGAATAGCTATCCCACAGTGCTCCACCATTATTCTTACGAGTAATACTGGCAGAAAAATCCAGTGCATCACGAAACTTTGTAATACCGTTATCAGTCATCATGTCTTTACTTAATGTAGTGATCGATTGCGGTAAATCTTTTGTTGGAATATCACCACGAAACGCCTGTTTATGTTCAATGGTGATCGTTTCGATATCGCTGTTATCAGCTGCATGTGTATTCGCTGCAAACGCCGCAGCTAAGGCTAAACTAAGAGTTGAGTACTTCATAAGGTCTGAATGTAAAAGTTAAGAGAAATGATTTGTTATAAAATAACATAAATAAAAAATAGGTTATAGTATAACAATACATTTACCCCTTAATTTTTAGCCAAGCCCTTAGTTTACAAAGATAATTTTTAACGCTAAATTTGAGGTAGATTAAAAAACAAACAAGTTAAGGAAAACTATGTATAAATCACTTTTAGCATTAACGCTCGTATGCGCATCAATCAGCTCATTCGCAAACCCTGATTTATCACGTAAATTTCCATTTGTTGATATTCAAGCGCAGGTACTCGATACCACTACAGATAAGCCTAGCTGGCAACGGCTGCCACCAATGCACCATGTACAATACCCGACAGGGCTGCTAAATCGACAAGGCAGTGGCTGCGCAATTGTCAACTTTCAGGTAACGCCAGAAGGCGATGTGAAAAACTTAAATATTGAAAATTCAGCGCCAAAGCGCTTTAGTAAAGACGTTAGAAAGGCAGCAAGGCAAATAGTGAGAGACTGGCAATGGCCAGAGCGCACGGATGAACAAGTAATTGAGTTAACCATGCGTTTTGACTACTGCTTAACACACGACTTCGACAAAAAGAGTGAAGCCGTTGCCATGTGCGTTGAGCATTCAGAACAAGCCTGCGAGTAAACAATAAATTTGCCGTGTAGATACTTGAGCCAATGCCAGCTATTGCCTACAATGGCGCACAATTTATTCAATGCAGATCGCAACTATGACTGATACACAAAAACCAGAATTACCAAACCAACTTTCTATCAATCCACGTAGTAAATTTTATGTGGAAGAAGTTTTCGAGCATGAAATTGGTGTAAAACTTAACGGCAAAGAGCGTTTTGACGTTGAAGAATATAATATCAGCGAAGGCTGGATCAAAGTCGCTTCTCCAAAAGCCCTTGATCGCCGCGGCCAACCTTTACTATTAAAAGTAAAAGGCACTGTAGAAGTATTCTACAAGTAATTCAGTTTTGCTGAATTAGCTTGTTGGCCAATTCAATGGTTGGCCAACAAGTTTATATCTTTACGAGCTTAGGCACTCAGCCCCTCGTTTTTTCCCACACAAGCGAAAGTTAAACCAATGCCCGGTGACGACAAAGAGCGAACCCAATAAAGTAAGTACTTTTTCGCCAGCCTCACCAATAACATTTTCGCCAAGCAGCACCGCTGCAGACAACAACACCAGCCCTGCACCACCTAGCATCAATAATCGATAACGTTTATGCTTTTTACACCCTAAAAATAGTGCTAATAAGCTGCTTGGCAGTACCGCAACTAACATCCAAAAATGAAATTGCTCGTTACCTAAACCCAGTGCTGCAGCACTAGGTAATAAAACCAATAACACAGGCACAGCTAAACAGTGAATAGCACACATAGCTGATAACCCGATGGCAAACTTGTCCATTATTTCTTGTAATTTCACTGAATAATCCCTACAAAATTGAACACATGAATTATAAAAAGTGCATCAAGCAAGTTTTGCTTGGCACTCATTGCATACTCCCAGCATTTCAAATTGCTTTGTTTGTGAGGTAAAACCTGCATCATCAAAATGAGGGAAAAGCTTTGCAACGTCACTGTGTGAAACCGCTAAAGTCTCAACTTTTTGGCAATGACGGCAAATCAAAAACAAAGAAGTCTCACGCTTAGAAACCTCACTGTCGGTACCGTAAGCGATATATTTGTTAGCACTATTAAGCCTGCGAACAAGGTTTACCGACTCCAAAAAGCTCAAGATTCGATAAACAGACATAACAGATACACTTGAACTTGTGCGCAGCTTGTAGCAACTGGCTAATTCGTAGGCCGATAACGGCACGTCTGTGGTTAGTAATATTTGCAGTATTTGCTTGCGCTGAATGGTGAACTTTCTACCATGCTCAAGGCAAACCTGCTTCGCTTTATTAAGTGTGCTGGTTAAGCGCTGTTTATTCATAGCGGCCACTCAATATAAGGTTTTGTTGCTGTCAGCTCTGCTATCCCGTGCGCTTGCTCTGTGATCCACTGTGCTTCGATAACAGATATTGCTTCAGCCCATGCAAATAAAGTAACTGTGACTTTAGAGACGGGCTTATCACAGTTAAACGAGTATTCAACTTCTAAGTCTTGATGTGCATGATGAGTGTGATGCTCAAATGGGTTTTCAAAATTTGCTTGAGTAAGCTTACATTCGCCGTTAAATGTCACTAACTGCTGTGAATTTGCTAATTGGGCTAACGTTTGTTTAATGGTTTGCTTTTGCTCAGCTGTCTCGGGCTGATGCTCAAAGCCAAAAATATCTCCAGCCGGTAAAATGAACTTAACCCGCCACTTGTCTTGATCATGAACCACAAAAAGCACTCCCTCACCATGTGAATGATGATGGTGTTGATGCCCTTGAGCTGAAAAAATACATCCAACCATAAAGCATATCACTGCTAATTTTGCTGCTTTCATAACCCCAATCACTCCATTTACCTCACTTTAAACATGCTGTTACAAAAAAGAATAAAACTCATTCGTCGATTCACACTTGATACATTATAACAATTAAAGCACAATTGATACATTATAACATATCTACAATGGTGAATAATGAATAACATCTCAAGAGTGGCTGTCGTCATAGCAGCGTTATTACCAGCCAGTGTTTTGGCACAATCAATCAAAGGCGTTGTTTTAAATAACCAAGGTAAAGCGGTGGCTAATGCCACAGTTGACCTTGAAGGGTCTGATCAAAAAGTAACAACTAACGACAAAGGTGAGTTTGAAATCAGCGGCTTAAATAACGGCTTAAAAGAGCTACATATTTCAGCGCCAGGTTATGCTCACTTACATCGAGATATCACACTTGCCAATGACCAAGACCACAGCGCAACCTTTAATCTAAAGCGCTCACCGATTGAAGTGATTGATGTTGAAGCAACGCCGATTCATATGTCGGCAATGGAATCTGCCTCACCTGTTAGTGTGTTATCTGGCGAACAATTAAGACGCCAACAAGCATCAACGCTTGGCGATAGCCTCGAAAAGCTGCCGGGCGTTAACACAAACTTTCATGCCAAGGTTGCCAGTACGCCTGTGATCCGTGGTTTGAGCGGCCCACGTGTTTTAATTACGCAAAATGGCTTAGATGTAAGTGATGTGTCACGTGTTGGCCCTGATCACTCAGTGGCATCGGAAGCATCAACAGCGCAGCAAATTGAAGTATTACGTGGCCCAGCAACTCTATTTTATGGCAGCGGTGCAATTGGTGGTGTCGTCAACGTAGTTGATAGCCGAGTACCAACAGACAGCACAACACGTGGTGAATGGAACCTAGAACATAACTCTGTAGATGAGCAAAAAGTTGCTTCGTTTAATGCCACCACAGGGACAGAGTCATTTGCCTTTTATGCTGATGCATTCTGGCGTGAATCAGGCGATTACGAAGTACCTGTTGCCGCCGATATTGACGACACAGAGCACAGCTCAAAGTACGTAGTAGAAAACAGTAATGAAGACTCAGATGGCTTTACTGTTGGTACTAGCTACTTATTTGAGCAAGGTTACCTTGGTGTTGCGGTTGAGCAATTTAACCGCCAATACGGTATTCCTGGCCATACTCATGGTGAAGAAGAAGAGCATGATCACGAAGAGGAGCACAGTGAAGAAGAAGCTGTTTTTGCTGATCTTGAACAAACCAAAGTTCAGCTACTTGGTGAATACAATATCGACAGTGAGTGGCTAAGCAAAATTAACTTACGTGCAGGCCACACAGACTACGAACACGCTGAAATCGAGCACGGTGCTGTAGGCACAACTTTCAAAAACGAAACCAATGAGCTGCGCGTTGACATTCTGCATAGCCAATTTGATGAGTGGAATGGTGGCGTTAGCTTTCATTACAAAAAAAGTGATGTAGAAGCACAAGGCTCAGAAGCATTCACCCCTCCTTCTGTTACTGAAAGTATTGCTTTTGCAATTATGGAAGAAAAGCATTTTGGCGATTTTTTAGTGCAATTAGGTGGCCGTGTTGAGCGAGTTACTATTGATGCTAATAATGTGCTGTTACCTGAGATCGACGCCCATGCACATGATGAAGACGGTGATGAGCACGACCATGATCATGACCACGAAGAATCAAACTACACACGCGTATTTGATGTTGCCCAAGAGTTTACACCGGTAAGTTTATCAACAGGTGTGGTATGGGATTTTACACCAGGTTATAACCTAGGTTTATCGGTATCGCGTTCTGAGCGTGCTCCGTCTGCTTCTGAGCTGTTATCTTTCGGCCCACACATTGGTACTGCAACGTATGAAGTTGGTGCGCTATTCGACACTCATGATGGTCATTTTGAGCTATCAGATGACGCTATCGATTTAGAAACGGCAAATAATATCGACCTGACATTCCGTAAAACCGAAGGTGATATTGGCTTTATCTTCAATGCCTTTTACAACCAAGTAGATAACTATTATTACCAGATCAACACAGGCCTATACGCTGAAAGCGGTCATGATCACGACCATGGCGACGAACATGATCACGAAGAAGAGCACGATCATTCATCTGAACTACCGGTTTATTTATTTAAAACAGACGATGTGATTTTGCATGGTTTTGAAGCGCAAGTTGCTTGGCAGCTAAGCGACGAATTTAAACTCGACTTATTCTCTGATTATGTACGCGCGCGTCTGAAAGACGGCGGAGATTTACCGCGTACTCCACCACTGCGTTTTGGTACTGAGTTTAGCTATCAAACCGAAAACCTAACGGCAAATATTCACGTTACGCGCTACCAAGAACAAGACCGCATAGCACAAGAAGAAACCACAACAGACGGCTATACCCTTGTTGATGCCAGTATTTCTTATGACTTATCGGTATTAAACCAAGACCTATCGCTTTATTTAAAAGGCACAAATTTAACGGACACAGAAGCCCGCGTTCATAGCTCATTCTTAAAAGATATTGCACCACGTCCTGGGCGCAGTTTTGCGCTTGGTGTTCGCGGCTACTTCTAAAACAAAATTACAAATAAAGGAAACCTACATGACACACTTATTTAGATTAAAACTATTGGCACTGGCAATTAGTAGCACCCTGATCACCGCATGTGGTGATGCAGAAACGAATATTGTTGAGAAAGACCCTATCGAGGTTCCTGACGACAGTGGTGATGATCATGATGACGGTTATACCATTGACTCAATGGGCCGTTTAGCGGTTTTAGCAGCTGATAGCAACGAAGCGAATATCTTTGATTTAGATGACGACTCACTACTAGAAACGTTTTCGCTTATCCATGATTCAAGCTCACTAAATGTTTCACCAAGCTACCGTTATGCAGTTATTGCTAACCGCAGCCAAGATTACTTAGGTTTTATCGATGGCGGTTTATGGCGTGAAGATCATGGCGAGCATTTACATGATTATAAACAAGGCCCTGCATTTAGTGACTACGAGCTAACAACGGGCAGCCGCCCTACTCACATCGTTAAACATGATGGTCAAATGGCCGTGTTTTACGATGGTAATGCCGATGCAGGTACGGTTGCCTCTGTAGAAGTGTTAACCGATAACGACATTGCTAACGAAACAGAGACGCTTGCTGGTATTCAGTACGACATCAATATGCATGGTGTTGCAGAGCCACGTGGCGAGCACCTAGTTGCAACATTGCGCCGTGCGGATAGCGAAAGCACTTCAAACGCTAAAATCCTGCCGGATCAAGTGGGTGTTTTCCACCTTCATGACGGTGAATATGAGCTTGAACAAACATTTGAAGTTACTTGCCCAGATTTACACGGTGCAGCGCAAAACCATGATTATGTAGCATTTGGTTGTGGTGACGGTGTACTGGTAGCCCACCAGCATGATGATGAATATCATGCAGAAAAAATCGCCAATATAGATGCTCTAGGTGATACACGTATTGGCACATTATATGGCCATGAAGGTAGTGAAAGCTTTATTGCAATTGCATCGGGTGTATTTGTAAGTATCAATCCAAGCGAAGCTGAAATGGAAGTACTAGAGTGGCAACTTGATGAAGGCGTAAGTGCTGTATCTTACTCATTCTCAGCAAGCGGAGAGCACTTTTTAGTACTTGATAGCTTAGGCTTTTTAAACGTGCTTGAAGCCCATGAGCACGACGGCCACATGCACTGGGAGCTTGCCGGTAAAGTAGATATCACTGAAGAAGACGTAACAACAATGCCAGAGGGCATGAACTTCAGCATGACTGTGTCACAAAATAGGGAGTTTGCTTACGTTGCTGACCCTATCGCTCAGCACGTACTAAAAGTACATATCGAAGATCTTGAAATTGAAGGTGATCTTGAACTGACTTTTGCACCAAGCGCCATCACTTGGTTAGGTATTGCAGAAGAAAGTGACGATCACGACCACTAAGAAGTTATGTTTTATGGTATGACATAGCTCGCAAAGGTTGGCATTTACTGCCAACCTTTTTTATTCATATTTTGTAACAGACCTTTCATCGCAACTGCATCGCTATTTAAGCCTTAATGGTTATGATGTAACAGTTCCCAATATAGGATGTAATCCCATGAAAAAACTAACAACGTTGGCACTGGCCATGGCTGCGACACTGGCACCTTGGGCATCAGCTTACGAAACTAAAGACACGCGCTTACTGCGTTTTCCTGATATTCATAACCAAAATGTTACCTTTGTTTACGGTGGTGATATTTACATTGCTAATACGCAAACAGGCGAGAGCAAACGCTTAACCGACCATATTGGCTTTGAAACTTTCCCTAAGTTTTCACCTGACGGTAAACGCATTGCCTTTGCAGCCGAGTACAATGGCAGCCGCCAAATTTATGTAATTAACAGCGATGGTTCTGGCTTAAAACAACTGACTTACTACAACGATGTTGGCCCAATGCCACCACGCGGCGGTTTTGATTATCGTGTTCTCGATTGGACTGCGGATGGCAAAAATGTGGTGTTTCGTGCTAACCGCACACCGTGGGGTAAACGTATGGGTCGTCCATACATGGTTCCTGCTGACGGAGGCCTTGAGCAGCCTCTGGCTATTCCAGAAACTGGCGGCGGTATGCTTTCGCCAGATGGTAGTAAATATGTTTACACGCCAATTGACCGTGAATTTCGTACTTGGAAGCGTACCCGTGGCGGTCGTGCGCAAGATGTCTGGGTTTACGATCTAAAAAACAATACCTCAGAGCAGCTAACCACTAATCGCGCTACCGATCAGCAACCAACCTGGGTTGGCGACAACATTTACTTTGTATCTGACCGAGATTACACACTTAACTTGTATCAATACCAAAAAGGCGCTGAGCCGAAAAAGCTGACCAACCATAAAGACTTTGACGTACTGTGGCCATCAGCTGGCCCAAATGCTGTTGTTTATGAAAACGGTGGTTACCTTTATCGCTTTGATCCAAAAACTCAAAAAAGCAGCAAGCTGAGCATTAACATTGCTGGTGTGCGTCAATACGCAATGCCGTACACAAAAAATGTGAGTGACTTTATCGACTCAATGTCGATTTCTCATGATGGTAAGCGTGCACTCTTTACTGCCCGCGGTGAGCTATTTAGCGTACCGGTTAAACAAGGCCCAACACGTAACTTATCTTATACAGCAAAAGGCCGCGAAATTGACGCAAGTTGGTCGCCAAATGGCCGTTATATTGCTTATATGAGCGATGAAAGTGGCGAATACGAAATTTACTTAAAAGACCGCAGTAAAAATAATGCCACCAAGCAGCTAACCAGCAACGGAACTATTTGGCGTTTTACACCTATTTGGTCACCAGATAGCTCAAAACTGTTATTTGCAGATAAAAACCACACACTTTGGTGGATAGACGCAAAATCAGGTAAACAACACAAAATTGATACCAGCATCTACGATGAAGAAGGTATTCGCCAGTATACTTGGTCACCAAATAGCGAAGACATTGTGTATGTAAAAAACAATGAAAACCGCTATGCCTCACTGTGGCACTACAATATTGATAAAAAGAAAGTGACTCGCTTAACGGATGAAATGACCAATGAGCAAAACCCAACTTTCTCTCCTGATGGTCAATACCTGTATTTTAGTTCTGAGCGCGACTTTAACTTAGCCTTTAGCAGCTACGAGTTTGACTACATGTTTAATCGCGCAACGCGTATTTATGCCGCTGCCGTAAATGACAGCATCAAACCACTTATTGCACTACAAAGTGACGAAACAGCGATCGTCAGCGATAAACAAAAAGATGACGACAAGAAAGCGAAAAATACCCTGCAAAGCAGCGACTTTATGCAGCGCGTTACCGCTTTAAATGCACCGGCTGGAGATTATCGCGGTTTAACGGCTGTAAAAGGTGGCGTGCTAACACTGGCTAATGGCGGCCTACAATTAATAGGCACAGCTCATGACAGCGAGCTTGAAACTGTGGCTAAAGGGGTAAGCAGCTACACTATTTCGAGCAACGGTGAGCACCTGTTAGTGCATGCGGGTAACGATTACAGCTTAATTGAGCCAAAAGCAAAACAAGACCTAGCAGCGAATAAGCTTGATCTTAGTAACATGACCTTAAAAATTGAGCCGCAAATTGAATGGCAGCAAATGTATGTTGAAGGCTGGCGTACATTACGTGATTGGTTCTACGATGAAAACCATCACGGCCAAGATTGGGACGCAATTTTAGCCAAATATCAACCTATGGCTGATGCTATCTCACACCGTAGTGACCTAGATTACATTCTCAGTGAAATCGCAGGTGAAATTAACTCAGGCCACATTTATGTGCAGTCGGGTGATATGCCAAAAGCAGAGCGTAAAAAGCACGGCTTATTGGGTGCAAAACTTGCCAGCGATCCATCTGGATACGTAAAAATTGAGCAAATCTTCCAAGGTGAAAACTGGCATGAAAACTTCCGCTCACCACTTGGCACAACAGGGGTAAAAGCACATA
The DNA here is from genome assembly GCF_001401795.1 of Pseudoalteromonas sp. P1-26. NCBI lineage: Bacteria > Pseudomonadati > Pseudomonadota > Gammaproteobacteria > Alteromonadales > Pseudoalteromonadaceae > Pseudoalteromonas > Pseudoalteromonas sp. P1-26. Next base: position 271,750 of record NZ_LKDX01000001.1, read on the forward strand.
ACGGCGACTACATCATTGCCGTAAATGGCCGCTCAGTAAAAGACGTAGCTAACTTCTACGAATTACTAGAGAACACTCAAGGTGAGCAAGTTGAGCTAGTCCTTAACAGTAAACCGCGCAGCAAAGGTGCATGGCAAGTTACCGTTAAGCCTGTAGCGAGCGAGCAAGGTTTGCGTTATTTAGACTGGGTTAACTCTCGTGCAGCCTACGTTGATAAGCTATCAAATGGTCGTATTGGTTATGTTCACTTACCAAATACAGCGTTTGAGGGTAACCGCGCCATGTTCAAAAACTACATGCCGCAAACCACCAAAGATGCCATGATTATTGATGACCGATACAATGGCGGTGGCTTTATTCCTGAGCACATGATCACTTGGCTTGCTCGTAAACCACTTAACTATTGGAAGCGCCGCGGTGTTGAGCCAACGAAAACACCACAATTTGCTCATGATGGTCCAAAAGCCATGCTGATCAATGGTTACTCAAGTTCAGGCGGTGATGCTATTCCTTACTACTTCCGCCAAGCAGGGTTAGGTAAGCTTATTGGTACCCGTACTTGGGGTGGATTAATTGGTATTTCAGGTAACCCAAGCCTTGTCGATGGCGGCCAAGTTATCGCGGCAACATTCCGCGTTTTAGATAACAATGGCAACTGGATCATCGAAAACGAAGGTGTCACCCCAGACATTAAAGTTGTTGACCGCCCAGAGCTAATCTACCAAGGTAAAGATCCATCGATTGAACGTGCCGTAGAAGAGCTATTAAAAGAGCTAAAAGACAACCCGAAAAAGCCACTCACCGTGCCAGCAGCACCGACTGACTTTTAATTCTTAACTGGTTGTTAAAAAGCAAAAAACCCCGCAGCAATGCGGGGTTTATTTTTAATTAAAAGAACTACCTTTTAACTTGTATATACAAATAATTTAAGCTAAGTCAGACCATGCTAAATTGAATTTACGTAAGTATTTTTGTAATCGAGTTGAGTCATTGGCTTGTGCTTTTTTGGTACGACTCACATCAAATAATTCACGACCAGCTGAGGCCATGCTTGAATGCTGCTCACAGATACTAAGCACATAATTTAACTGAGCAATATCAAACTGATCTAAATTCGCTATTTGCTCTTCTGACAAATAGTGAGCAAGGCGATTAGACGCTTTTGGTTGCACATTAGATTGCCATGATTCTTGTAACCGTGCGATTTCGTCATTAACATCAGTCACGGTGATACGCGAAGAGCTCGCTAAAGTACATAAACGAGTAATTGCAGAGCTTAAATCACGAAAGTTTCCCCGCCATACCGCTCGCTTCGACATAGCAAACTGCTCAAACAGCTGCTTTGCTTCTTTATTGAATTGAATTCGCTGCCCAGTTTTTTGCTCAAATAAACCCATTTCATAGTCAATATTGGCTGGTATATCTTCTTTTCTGTCTTTTAATGCCGGTAACTGATAGCTCCACAAATTGATACGCGCTAATAAATCTTCACGAAACAACCCTTTTTCGACTTCGGCTTTTAAATCTTTGTTAGTGCCAGCTATTAGTTGAAAATCACTCGCAACAGTTTGATCACTGCCCACTGGATGAAAGGTCTTATTTTCAATGGCGTGTAACAGCATTGCTTGCTCTTCTAAACCAAGCTCGCCAATTTCATCTAAAAACAGCACACCATTATTTGCAGTTAGTAAGTAACCGCTTCGCTCTTTTTGAGCACCTGTAAAGGCTCCTTTTGTGTGGCCAAACAAAGCAGCCATGGCATTTTCACCACGTAACGTGGCGCAGTTAACCGACACAAGCTCACCTTTTAAAATGGCGCGCTTCTTTTTCAGTTTATAAATTCTCGTTGCCAACTGGCTTTTACCAGCTCCCGTAGGGCCCGTCAGAAGCATAGGATCATCTGAACGAATAGCCACAACTTCAATCTGCGCAATCAACTTATTGAATGCACTGTTTTTAGTTTGAATACCGCCTTTTAAAAATGCATTACCTTCTAAATGCTCTTTATCAAAACGAGTGGCAAGTTGATCATACTTAGATAAGTCCAAATCAATAATTTGAATCTTACCTGTCGCTTTATTTTGATTATGCTTATCGGGTGATGTTTGAATTAAACGCCCAGGAAAATGACCACTCTCGGTTAATAAGAAAATACATATCTGCACAACATGGGTGCCAGTCGTGATATGAAAAAAGTAATCGTGCTGTTCAGTATCAAAACGCTGTTGATGGCACCAATCATAGAGCTTGGCGTAAACCTCTTCAAAATCCCAAGGGTCTATAAAGTTAATATTTTCAAGGCATACCGTGGTTTCTGGGGAAACTGACTCAATATCTACTGCAACATTATTCGCTAAACGCGAGCTATGAGTGTCATGCATCATATACAGCTTATTAACGATGAACTCTTCTTGACTACATAAACTGACATTGGGTCGCCATCTTGCCCAACGGTCAACGCGCTTACCCACATAGTCTAATTGAGTTCCGAGAATACTCACCACAATCGCACTTTTCAAAATATATCCTTACAGATAGAAACTGTATCCATTTAAATACCAAATAACACTATCGTCAAGTACCTCATCACACAGCACAAACTACAAAAACAGAATAAAAAACATAAAAATCATTATGTTAAGAAATAAAAAACACTCTTTTTTAGTTGTGGCACAGCTCTTGGAATAGATAAGTGTGATTAATTAGGAGTGATTCAAATTATGTGTAATAACTACAACACAATCGAACAACAAGGACAGGTACCTATAAAGGCATGGACAAAAGGCGTACCGTTTGAAGATGCAGCTATTGCTCAATTAAATAATATTGCGCAAATGTCGCTAGTTCATTCTCATATCGCGGTCATGCCAGATGTTCACATGGGCAAAGGCGCCACAATAGGTAGCGTCATTCCCTCTGTAGATGCAGTGATCCCCGCAGCGGTAGGTGTTGATATTGGTTGCGGTATGGTTGCAACTAAAACAACGTTAACGGCTTCGCAACTGCCCGATAATCTGGCGGCAATTCGTCATGCGTTTGAAGCTGCGGTACCACATGGTCGAACGGGCCGTGGTAGAGGAGCTCGTGACCGAGGTGCTTGGCATAATATTCCTGATGTTGTTGCAGGTGAGTGGCAAAAACTTGAGAAGCGGTTTGAGAAAATCTGCGCTAAGCACCCTGCAATTAAAAACAGTAATCATGTAAATCACCTAGGTACGATGGGCACAGGCAATCATTTTTTAGAACTTTGCCTAGATGAAAACAATGCAGTTTGGATCATGCTGCACTCAGGTAGCCGAGGAGTTGGTAACCGCATAGGCACTTACTTTATCGAGCTGGCTAAAAAAGAGATGGGGCGTCATCAAATCAACTTACCTGATATGGATCTTGCGTATCTGAAAGAAGGAAGCGAATACTTTGATGACTATGTTGAGGCTGTAGAATGGGCGCAAGATTTTGCAGCTAAAAACAGAGAGATCATGATGTTTAACGCAATCAAAGCGCTTAAAAAGCAAATACCTATCGCTTTTGAAACCGCGGAGCTTGCTGTTAACTGTCATCATAACTATATCTCACGTGAGCATCACTTTGGCAAAGATTGTTTTGTAACACGCAAAGGAGCTGTACGTGCACAAAAAGGGGAAATGGGGATCATTCCCGGAAGTATGGGAGCGCGCTCTTTTATTGTTCGCGGCTTAGGAAACCCAGATAGCTTTAATAGCTGTAGTCATGGAGCTGGCCGAGTCATGTCACGTACAAAAGCTAAAAAGGTCTTTAATATTCAAGATCAAATAGCGGCAACCCAAGGGGTAGAATGTCGTAAAGATGCCGCGGTGATTGATGAAATTCCGCATGCGTACAAGGATATTGAAAAGGTTATGGCAGCACAGCAAGACTTGGTTGAGGTTGTACATACACTAAAGCAAATAGTCTGCGTAAAAGGATGATAATGAACTATTTAATAATCGATGGAGCACAAGGTGAAGGCGGAGGGCAAGTACTTCGCACCGCCCTCACCTTATCCATGTTAACCAAGCAAGCCATTGAAGTCGTTAATATTCGTGCCAAGCGAAAAAAGCCTGGCCTGTTACGCCAGCACCTAACCTGTGTGTTAGCAGCACAACAAATCTGTGATGCCGAAACTGCAGGAGTTGAATTGGGCTCAAACCATATTCGCTTTGCGCCTAAACAAATAAAAGCGGGGGATTATCACTTTGCGATTGGCACAGCAGGCAGTACAACGCTTGTATGCCAAACTGTATTACTGGCATTAGCGACAGCAAAGCAGCCCTCTACCATAACCTTTGAGGGTGGCACACATAATGGCATGTCACCTTCACTGTGCTTTTTTGAGCACTGTTATTTGCCAGCTTTAGCAAAAATGGGGGTGTATTGTGAGCTCACAGTTGCCAAGTATGGCTTTTACCCTGCCGGTGGTGGCAAATGGCAGTTAACCATTTACCCGTGTGAAACATTAAAGCCCTTTACGCATTTTGCACAGCCAACTAAGGATGCCAAAAAGGCGATTAAAGTACTTGTTAACAAGTTACCGGGGCATGTTGCGAAGCGTGAAATTAGCACTGTAAAACAGTACCTTGATTGGGCAGGCGCTGAAACCACGATAACTCGAGTAGAAAGTATTGGAGCAGGAAACAGCTTGCAGCTACAGATAACATCAGACACTCATAACAGTATTTTTGAAGTTATTGGTCAACATGGTATTGCAGCACAAAAGGTGGCTCTCAAAGCCGTAAAACAGGTTACACAATTTACCCAATCAGCAGCGGCAGTAGAAGAATATCTGGCAGATCAGTTGCTCTTGCCATTAGCTTTGGCCGGTAAAGGCGAGTTCAAAACTAGTGAACCAAGCTTGCACAGCTTAACCAATGCAGAGGTCATAAAAACGCTTTTCCATGTAGAGATAACGTTTACTCAGCTTGATGATAACCTTTGGCAGGTATCATTAACTGATACCTAATTAGGATGATCGGCAATGGAAAACACATTAAAACATGTTTATTTAGTCGGCGGTGCAGTTCGCGACAAATTGCTAAACAGAGCGGCAGCTGATCAAGATTTTGTTGTTGTGGGTGAAACACCAGAAACCATGTTAGCCCTAGGTTTTGAAACTGTTGGTAGTGATTTTCCAGTCTTTTTACATCCAACCACCAAGCAAGAATATGCCCTAGCTCGCACTGAACGAAAACAAGGTCGTGGTTACAAAGGGTTCACGGTGAATGCCAGTACCAGCGTAACTCTAGAAGATGACCTAGCAAGGCGTGACTTAACTATCAATGCAATGGCGATGAGTGCCGATGGCGAGCTTATAGACCCATTTAACGGCCAACAAGATTTAAATAACAAAGTACTTAGACATACATCAGCCGCATTTGCTGAAGATCCATTACGTGTACTGAGAGTGGCTCGATTTTTAGCTCGTTTTGGTGAAAGCTTTAGTATACATCCGGAAACCAAGGCATTAATGATGCAAATACACCAACAAGGTGAATTAGCTTATTTAACGCCAGAACGGGTTTGGAAAGAAACCGAAAAAGCACTTGCTGAGCCTCACCCTGAGCTTTACTTCAAGACGCTGTATGGTTTAGGTGTGTTTCCAGAAATAGATGCAATGAGTGGTGTTCCCCAACCAAAAGAACACCACCCTGAGGGCGATGTTTACACCCACACACTGTTAGTTTTGCAAAGAGCGGCTCAGCTAAATTTTGATGTAGAAACTCGCTTTGCCGCATTAACGCATGATTTTGGCAAGGCGACGAGCTTTGAGCTAAACGGTAATTTACATGGCCATGAACAACGCGGCGTAGCAGTGATCAAGGCGTTTTGTCAGCGTTTAAAAGTGCCTAAACGGTTTTATGAGCTGGCAGCATTAACCAGTGACAATCATACGCGTTGTCACAAAATCGCACAGCTAACACCAAAAACAGTACATAAATTACTTGTCGACAAGCTAAATGCGCAAAATAAGCCTGCGCGGTTTTTGCAGTTTTTGGATGCGTGTCAGTGTGATGCGCAAGGACGGGGACCAAGTTTTATAGATCGGCCTTATGCGCAGCGAACACTTGCACTGGATTTAGTCAAACAACTAAACAAGCTAGATAAAAAAGCACTTGTGCAACAAGCAATACGCCAAGGTAAAAGCGGCATAGCCATCGGAAAAGCAGTTCGCGAAGCAGAAATAAAGCAACTACGAGATTACCTCACAGAGCAAAGTAGTAAGGAAACAAAATGAATAACACAACAGCACACTCAGCAATCGATGACAGTGTAAGAGCTGAAATAATGCGACGCATAAAAGCGGCAGAAGCAGAACATAACGTTAAAGTGTTATTTGCTATTGAGTCGGGTAGCCGAGCATGGGGATTTGCAAGTCCTAACAGTGATTATGATGTGCGCTTTATTTATGCGCATGCTAAAGATTGGTATGTAGCAATTGATGTTGAAGAGCAAAGAGATGTAATTGAATACCCAATCGTCGATGAAATCGATATAAATGGTTGGGATATTCGTAAAGCACTCAAACTATTCAGCAAATCAAATCCCGCGTTTATTGAGTGGATACAATCACCCATAGTGTATGTTGATGATGGCTATTTTGCTGCACATGCAAAGCGGCTAATGCCACAGATAGTGTCATCTCATAAAGGCATTTATCATTACCTGCATATGGCAAAAGGTAACTTTAGAGAGTATCTGAAAAAAGAGCGCGTTCCGCTGAAGAAATACTTTTACGTATTACGACCACTACTGGCGATTATGTGGCTCGAAAAATACGATGAACCAGCTCCGATTGAGTTTGATAAACTAAGGGAGCTTGTCAAAGAGAACCTTGCATTGGATGCTGCGATTTCAGATTTGCTCGCCCGAAAAAGGGTAAGCCTAGAAAAAGAATACGCGCCAGCTGTGCCTGTAATTAATGAGTTTATTGAAGCAGAGTTAACACGGCATGAAAACTACACAGCTAACGTAAAGAAGAAAGTCGTCGATTTTGATGCTTTAAATCAGTTGTTTAAAGAAACATTAGCAAGGTACAGTGAATCCTAAGCTCACTGTATCTGTTTTTCTACAAGTATTGATTTACGACATCAACTAAAGTTTCAATGAGTGCCTCATCCATATATTGGAACTCATCGGGTATATCGAGTACCTGAATCGGCTTGTGCTGTAATAAACGGCTAAACTGCGCTTTAAGGCGTTGTTTATGCTTATGTTCCATCACAAAAATTATATCTGCCCAATTAATATCAGCGGTTGTTACCGTGTGCCTCGCTCGTGGGCTTGTGCCTGCAGAGCGGGCTTTAATGCCATTGTATTGGTTGAATACCTTTTCTGCCGTTGGGCTACGCCACTGGTTACGGCTACATAGATACCCAAGCCACCTCAAAATACAGAATTCAGCGTTTCACCGGTGTTTAATATCAAGGCGTTACTTTGCAAGAATGGCAGTCCCTTTTAAGAAGTAACAACGATGAGAGTAAGTGCCTGTGAAGCGCCCAAAGGGTTGGTTTAAAAGCGATTTATACTGCGTTATTGATCTTAACAATAGAACCACTATTACTTGCAATCAATGCCTTGCCTAAATCGCTTTTAATTCCAACTGAAACTCGCATCTTGAGATGGTTTGGGTATCAACAGTTTTCCATGTTGTTTGCTAACCTTTTCCTTTGTGAGTCTGGCTAAATTCAGGGCCCTTAAACGTACGAATCGGATTACCCCGTTGTAGCTCATTGTGTTGTTGCCACCGCGACTTTTGCTGCTGGCTTGCAGCCTGCTGAGCTTGCTCTGCCAGTTTTTGCATTAACAAAGCTCGGGCTAAACGCTTATTCGCATGCTGACTTCGTTCACTCTCTACGCGAACAGCAATTCCTGTCGCAACATGGGTAGCACGAACAGCCGAATCAGTAGTGTTTACATGTTGGCCTCCCGCGCCACTTGCGCGGCATTGCTGAAAGCGGATCTCGCAATCAAATTTTTGCTCTGCCATTTCAAATAGTTGACCGCCAAAGTACCAGTTTTTACGCTTATGCCTTGCTCTGAATGGGCTTTGACAAACCCACAACATCGAGCCATGCCATTGCTGAGCAAACTGTTTTAAAATTCGCGGCTCAGCACCGGTTAATTCAAGCAATACCGATTTGTAGCAGCCTGAAAGCTCAGCTTGCTCTACTGCGAGAGTATTCACCTTAATAGCTAACGCTTTAGCATCACACTCAAGGCGCTTAACTGCCATAGCCACCGCTTTACAGCACTCTAAAGGGCCCGCCCCTGACGATAATTGCACTAAGATCATCCGCACGCTCCTTGTGTTTTAAAGGTAAGCACAGGCTTTAATTTAGCAATTACAGTAACCAGCCCTGCATCAACTAGGTCATCAATAACTGTTTGGCAGTCTTTGTAAGCTTGTGGTGCTTCATCATAAAGCAGCGTTTTATCATTACAGATCACCCTGCTACCAAACGCAGTGCGATATAAATCTTCCTTTTTAAACTTGTGACTCAAACGGCCTTGGCATTCTCCACGCTTCCATTTGCGACCAGCGCCATGTGCAAGGGAGCGTAAGTTTACGTTTTGCTCCGCCGTTGGCTTAACTAAGTAACTGTAATCACCGCGAGAGCCCGGGATCATCACAGCCCCTTGATCGCTAGGTGTAGCGCCTTTTCGATGTAACCAGCCCGCTTGTCCTGCAATCTGTGATTGACTTACAAGGTTATGATTTACATCTAAAACCTGTTCGCCACCAGCGCGAATAGCTTGTAAAAAACGCCGTGCGATCAGTTCTCGGTTTAACTGAGCCCAACGCAGTGCTTCGTCATGTTTGGCCATATAATCTGTAAAGGCATCACTTACTACCTCAAGGCCATCATGGTTATGCTCTGCAATATGCTTAACTAAAATAGCTTGCCCTAACCCTCTAGAGCCAGAATGCACCAATAGCTGCAATTGTTTAGGTTGTAGGCCTAAAGCAAGCAAGGCTTGTTGATCAAACACCTCTTCAATCGCCTGAAATTCGGCGAAATGATTGCCACCACCTATGGTGCCAAGGGCGCTATCAAAACCAGTTTGTGTGATAGCCAGTTCATGTTTTCGCTCGCTAATCAATGTGTGCCAACTTTCATCTAGTGGCTGTTCAACATCGCTTAAGCGTTTTGCGAGCTTATCTACATTTAACTTGGCTAACTTAGTATTGGTTTGCCAAAGCGACATACCGCAGCCAATATCATTCCCCACTAAAGCGGGATAAATTCTACCTTCTGTAAAAAAGGCAGCCCCAATGGGGTAACCTCGACCTGGGTGTAAATCGGGCATACCCGCTACAGCGTGCATACCAGGTAATTCAGAAGTTTTAATTAATTGTTGTATTGCTAGCCCTTCAATCCACGACTCTTTAGACGCAATAAGGCTAACGTTATCAGTAAGTTTTTGGACGGACTTGCCCATAATACCAATTCCTTTCTCTGCAATAGAAAAATGCTAACGAAAAATGATTTGGCAGGTCTTTGATTAATTGATCAGGCTTAGCTTTGAAAAGCTAATAAAGAAATAGCTTCGAGCTAGGCAAGAAAACGACCTGCAAAGGAACAAGTTGTATAAGTCATATTGTTTACTCCTCTACAGTGTGTGAATGGTTAAAATCGCGGCGATTGTAAACACCTTAAAAAGTGAAAGCAACTAAAAAATAATCAATCGTTGTTATTTACGCCCTTTTTAAATGTTCATCACAACGTGAAAAATGTGCAATTAAGCGACTATGGGTTGTCATCTAGAGAAAATTTGAGCAATCTAAAAATGCCTTAAAAATAATAACAAGAGTGACTGCAAGGTTACTCAAAAAGGATGCCGCCATGCTCAAACACCGTATAGCTCGCTCACTCATCAGCTTACCACTGTTGATTGCTGCCCATGTCACTAGCGCAGCTGAACTACCACAAGCGATTGATGCCGCCTTTCAATCGGCGGTAAGTGCGAAAACGGTGCCGGGCATTACTGTCGCGGTAGCCGATAAATCAGGAATAATCGCAGCAAAGGGTTATGGTTTTGCCGATATCGAAAACCAAGTTTTAATGAGTCCCGAGCATAAGGTTCGCATTGGCAGTGTCTCTAAACTTATTGCCACTGCCGCTATGATGCGCCTTTACGACAAGGGGTTGATTAACTTAGACAAACCTGTAACCGACTATGTAACTAACTGGCCAGAGAAACACGCAACTTTAACACTCCGTCAGCTTGCGTCACATACCGCAGGGATCCGCCATTACAAAAAAGGCGCCAATGAGTTTTTACTCAACAAATGGTATGGCGATATTGATAGCGCTTTAGCCATGTTTAAAAATGATCCCCTACGGTTTGAGCCGGGCACCAAACAGCAGTATTCAACATTTGCTTGGACATTAGTTAGCGCTGCGATGGAAGGCGCTGATCCGAAACGCAACTTTCGACAAATTATCGAACAAGAAGTCTTCGCGCCACTCAAGTTAAACGACACATATTTTGATGAGCAGTTTACCCTGATCCCACATCGTGCAAGACCTTATAGCGTTGATCAGGGCCGTTTAATTAACTCACCGCAGACCGATCACAGCTATAAATGGGCAGGCGGTGGGTTTATTGCAACACCAAGTGATATCGTCAAGTTTGCAGTAGCTCACACGCTAGGCAATTATCTAAAAGCAAGCACCGTGGATGAAATGTTTACTCCTGCCACACTCAATAATGGTGAACAGGTCAATTTTGGTATTGGTTGGATGACAGGTTTCAAAAACTATCAGCAAAGAGAAAAATACCAACAAAATACTGAACTACAAGCATTGATGGCCGACATGCCACATGCTGTGATGCACTCTGGCTGTAGTATGGGTGGCATTACTATGACCATTATGTGTGTTGAACATCAACGCGCGGTGACTGTGGTTAAAAACGTTAATGGTGATAACAGCGCAGATGTATTCGCGCTTGCCCTACAAACCCTGAGCTATTATCACCAAGACCATTGATTTGTTTAAGGCAACTTAACTATAGCAGCCCTTGTAACCTCGTTTTTGTCTCTTTTAAGTAATCTGGGTAGGGATAAGAGTCATCGGCAACAGCGATTGCAGCCTCAATTTGAACTAATGCTTGGCGAACATTACCTTGCATTTCATAGCCATATGACAAAGCTGACAGTGCATACGCTGATTTAGGGTAGTTTTTGATATTGTACTTAAACACCTCAATAGCCCGCTCAAATTGCTGGTTATCCGTTAAGCTGTAACCCAGCATCCTAACAGCGCGGTCTGGTGGCGCTATTTGCTCGCCCCATTGCTGAGATAAACGTTGATAATAAGCATCAATTGATGAAACATCATCGCCCAATGCACTCAAAGGCATATGTTTAGATAAAAATAAGCCATGGTACGCATTAAATGCCCCAGCAGCTGAGGTTAGGTTATGCGAAACGCCTGCAAAGGCGTCGCTCTTAAAGCGCAAATTTTGCACTTTACTATTTTGCATCGTTTGCTGCATATCATCATATCTTTCGCGCATAATGCCGGCTTCTTCGCCGATATTCATATATACATAGCTGTTAATACTTTTGGCTTTAGTAACAAAGGCATTTAGACTCTTAGCAGGGGCGCCATAGTTCCACCATACCGCAGGGCTATAAGCAATGTGCGCTTGAAATAACTCAGGGTCAGCCTGCATAGCGTAAAGAGCAAATACACCCGCAGCTGAGGCTCCTGCGATAACTCTATAATCATGAGTACGATACTGTTTATTAACCAAAGGCATCAGTTCTTGCTCTACAAAAGCTAAAAACTTTGCTGCACCACCGCCTTCGCCAACAGGCCCTTGTGGTTCTTTGTTCACTGTCGGATAAAAATCTCTAAGTCGATTAGTGCTTTCAATTGCAACTACAATCACCTCTGGCGCTTGATCATTTTGTTGTAAGCGCTCAAGCACAGCATTAATCAATGGTAAATTACCGGCCCCATCTAAACGATAAATAACGGGATACCTTTTGTTGGGATGTGTTTGATAGCTTTTTGGCAATTGCACAACGACAGTGCGTTGCTCACTAAGATTACTTGATTCGATAGTATGCGTATGCTGGCTGTAATGTGTAACCGCATCATCTGCAGCTGGTTGAGCCATTACATGGCTAGTACAGAGTAAAAAACCACTAATACAGAGTAACTTAAATAGTCGCACGACTTATCCTTAAGAAATATTGGTAATTTTTTAAGCTAACAGAATTGCAGGTACAAACAAAGATAACTTATGTACATTTTCGTATAAAAGTACATATAAGTCATTCTTTTAGCTAAAGCGTATGGCGCAATATTTGCCCAGCGCTTTTACCCGTCATGCCATCCGGTGATTTAATGACTTGGCCATTAATAATGACGTATTGAATTCCTTCTGCGTACTGATGTGGTGCGCTAAACGTTGATTTATCAGCAACCGCCGCAGGGTCGAGTATAACAATATCAGCAGCATAGCCTTGTGCTATCACTCCTCGGTCAGTTAGGCCCATTCTTGCTGCAGGTAAACTGGTCATTTTACGTATTGCATCTGGTAACGAAATTACCCCTTGTTCACGCACATAATGACCTAGTACTCTGGGGAAGGTGCCGTACCCGCGTGGATGTGGGTTGCCTTGACCAAGCTCTGAACCACCCGCATCGGTGGCGATTGCAGTAATTGGGTAAGCCATGATGTACTTAACATCATCTTCATTAATAGCGTGGAAGATCCCCTGAGCACCGCCATTTGCTTGAATTTCCATGGCAAGTTCAGCGGCTTCGTCAATACTTTGCGCTCGCCCTTCACGTTTTAATACTTCAGCAAAGGTTAGCCCATCCCATGCAGGGTTTGCCGTATAATGCGCTATTTGCAGCCTTGCGGGGTCACCACCGCCTCTGTCTTCACGGATATTTTTGATCAAGCCTTGTTTTATTTTTTGCCTTAACTCTGGATCTTGTAGACGCTTTTCAACTTCAGCTTGGCCACCAGCCAATGACCATGCAGGAAATAATATAGCAAATCGCGTAGAAGAAGCCGTGTAAGGATACTGATCGAGGGTGACATCGAAACCCACTTTGCGAGCATCGCGAATCATCTGAATAGTGTGCTTACTCTCACCCCAATTTGGATGACCAATCAGCTTATGATGAGAGATATGCACAGGAATACCGGTCTCTTTTGCAATATCGAGCACTTCATTCATTGCCGTGACAATCTCTGCGCCTTCGTCCCGCATATGAGAGGCAAAAAATCCATGCTGAGCATGAGCGGTTTCGGCAAGCACCTTTACCTCAGCAAAGTTTGAGTACACACCAGGAACATATTTTAGCCCAGTCGATAAACCAAACGCCCCCTGTTGCATCGCTTTATCTACCAGTGCTTGCATTGCTTTTAACTCATCAGCAGTGGCAAGTCGTTGCTCTTCACCCATAACAGCTTTACGAACATCATTATGGCCAATTAATAAGGCTAAATTTGGCCCTAGAGGTGAACGCTCGGTTTGCGCAAAAAATTGCTTAAAGTCGACAGGAGAAAAACCACAGTTACCGCCCAAAATAGTGGTGATACCCTGCTGCACTAAGTTATCGAGCCGAGGCAGCTCTGCAATTGAACGCTCAGCATGGGAATGTAAATCGATAAAGCCCGGCGCTACAACCTTGCCATTGGCATCTATAACTTGTTGAGCTTTGTCAGCCGCCATATCACCAATTTTAGTGATCTTGCCGCTTTCAATACCAACATCTGCGCGAACCGCTTTGCCACCACGACCATCGAGCAACATCGCGTTTTTGATGATGAGATCAAAAGATTGCCCATAAGCAATCCCCGAGCTGAGTACTAATACGGTCAATCCTATAGAGGTTAAAACACTGCGCTTTTTCATTGTTATTATCCTTAGCCAGAGTGTTTAACCATCCTAATCAATTGCAATACAAATTGCATCAGTGAACAGTAATTAAGCAAATTACAGGCACAAAAAAGCCGGCTAATTAGCCGGCTCTTGATGCTTTAACTTACTCAACCGTAACCGATTTTGCTAGGTTTCGAGGTTGGTCTACGTCGGTGCCTTTAATAACCGCAACGTAGTATGAAAGTAGCTGCAATGGAATTGTATATACAACTGGAGCAATAACGTCATCTACATGGTTTACGTTGATTACACGCATTGTTTCGTCAGATTCAAACGCTGAGTCTTTGTCTGCGAATACATAGATAATACCGCCACGGGCACGTACTTCTTCTACGTTTGATTTAAGCTTTTCAAGTAGTTCGTTGTTTGGTGCTACAACAATGATAGGCATGTCAGCATCAATCAACGCAAGAGGGCCATGCTTAAGCTCACCCGCTGCGTATGCTTCTGCGTGAATGTACGAAATTTCTTTCAGCTTAAGCGCACCTTCCATCGCGATTGGGTATTGTGAACCACGACCTAAGAACAGTGAGTGGTGCTTATCAGCAAACTCTTCAGCTAAATCTTCAATCCCTTCTGCAAGCAATAATGCTTCTTCTAACTTGTTAGGAAGTGTTTTGATTGCATTCACAATCGCACTTTGATCTAAGCCTTTTTCTTGGGCAATAGATGCTGTTAGCATTAGTAAGCCAACAAGTTGTGTGGTGAAGGCTTTAGTTGATGCAACACCAATTTCAGCACCGGCTTTAGTCATAAAGGCTAAATCAGATTCACGTACTAACGATGAACCCGGCACGTTACAAATGGTCATTGACGCCATGTAACCTTGCTGTTTTGCAAGACGAAGTGCAGCAAGCGTATCGGCTGTTTCACCAGACTGTGAAATGGTCACAAGTAAGCTGTTTTCATGTACAAATGATTCGCGGTAACGGAACTCAGAGGCAATCTCAACGTTACAGCTTACGCCTGCAAACTGCTCAAGCCAGTAACGAGCAACCATGCCTGAGTGATATGATGTACCGCAGGCAATAATTTGTACGTGTTTTACATCTTTAAAGATTTGCTGAGCACTATCGCCGAAGGCATCAATCGCTACAGTATCATTAACTAGGCGGCCATCAAGGGTGTTACGTACAGCAAGTGGCTGCTCGTAAATTTCTTTCAGCATGTAGTGACGATATTCGCCTTTACCTGATGCATCTTGCGTAATGTTTGATTCAATCACTTCGCGCTCTACTGCGTCGCCGTTTGCATCAAAGATTTCAACACTGTCACGGGTAATACGTGCAACATCACCTTCTTCAAGGTAAATAAAACTGCGAGTAACAGGTAATAGAGCAAGTTGGTCAGAGGCAATAAAGTTCTCACCAAGACCTAAACCAATCACCAGTGGGCTACCAGAGCGCGCTACGATGATTTCGTTGTCGTTCGCTTTATCAAAAACAACTGTACCAAATGCGCCTTCAAACTGCTTAACAGCAGCTTGTACTGCTGCTAAAAGCGTATCGTGTTGTTGGCGAAGTTGGTGAATAAGGTGCACCATAACTTCAGTGTCTGTTTCTGATAAAAACTCATAACCGTCGCCTTTAAGTGCATCGCGTAGGCTGGCATGGTTTTCGATAATACCGTTATGAACAAGAGCAATTTCGCTATTCGAAACATGTGGGTGAGCATTCGCTTCAGTTACGCCACCATGAGTTGCCCAGCGCGTATGTGCGATACCTGTAGTGCCTTTTACAGCGGCTTCATTCAGTGCCGCTTCAAGGTTAGCAACCTTACCTACTGCTTTTACAGTGTTAAGCTCAGTACCTTTAAGTAAAGCCACACCTGCCGAGTCATAGCCACGGTATTCAAGGCGCTTTAGGCCTTCAACAAGAATTTTATTTACTGGGCGTTCTGCAACAGCCCCTACGATTCCACACATAATCTCTCCTTTTGCACATGCCAAAGTGTTTTACTTTGGGCGAGATGTGTTGTCATAAACGATGCGTAATAAGATGTTGTCGGTCTTATTACGGGTTATTCAATTTCTGCACAGATCAGCTGTACACCACATGCTGTTATCGCCTCGCGCTTGTCTGCGCTTAGGTTGTTGTCTGTGATAACGGTGGTAACACGCTGCCAAGGCAGTTCTAAATTCGGTATTCTTCGGCCAATTTTTTCTGACTCTACCAGCACCACTACCTCACGGGCTGCTTCAGCCATCACTTGGCTAAGCCCCACTAATTCATTGAAGGTTGTAGTACCTCTATCAATATCAATGCCATCGGCACCAATAAAGAGTTGGTCAAAGTCGTAAGAGCGTAGAACATTCTCTGCAACTTGGCCCTGAAACGATTCTGAATGTGGATCCCAAGTTCCGCCGGTCATCAAAAGTGTTGGTTCATTTTCTAATGAAAGCAGTCGGTTAGCGACATTAATAGCATTTGTCATCACCACTAAACCGCGTTTACTAGCAAGCTCAGGGATCATCGCCGCTGTAGTGCGACCGCTATCAATGATGATGCGGTTATGATCTTTAATAAGCTTTGCAGCCGCTTGGGCGATTGCCATTTTGCGAAGCGAGTCGCTTTTCTCGTTGCTATTTGCAACGATTTCTTGTGGCAGTGCAATGGCACCACCGTAACGGCGTAGCAACAAGCCACTTTTTTCAAGGGCTGTCAGATCTTTACGTATCGTCACTTCAGATGTTTGAAACTGCTCTGCTAACGCTTCAACAGCAACTTCACCAAGTTCATTCACTTGGCTTAAGATTGTATGGCGACGTTGTTGAGTGTTTCGTTTTGTCATAAAGTGAACCACATAAGTTTCGTTTCGAAAGTTTTGAGATTTTAAACGAAACAATATAAATGGCAAGTGAATGATCATTAACCTACACAGCTTTAATTTTGATCTTCATCACCAACACGCTAAGCTATTGGCAAATATAACCATGAACATGCCCCATGAAAGAGTTTAATAGCCTCGATAAGTCCTTACTCGAACAACGAAAAAATACCCATGAAATTTGCCGTTTATTTGCCAAAAGCCCAAGTAAAGGCAATTTAAAACGTCTAAGAGGCATGTTTGCTCACTGTGGCGAGCAGGTTGTTATAGAAGCGGGTTTTCATTGTGATTACGGTAGTGGTATTAAAATAGGTGATCGAACCTTCATAAATATTAACTGTACTGTGCTCGATGCGCCGTTATCTGATGTGCAAATTACGATAGGTGATGACTGCTTAATAGGCCCTAATGTACAAATACTCGCGGTATCGCATGCAGTAAACCCAACCGAGCGTTTAGCAAAAGCTAATTTTGCAGCGCCGATTAGCATTGGCAACAATGTATGGATTGGTGCAGGCGCTATTATACTTGCGGGTATTAAAGTTGCTGATAATGCCGTGATTGGCGCAGGGGCAATAGTTACCAAAGATGTCGCGGCAAATACCCTAGTAGCAGGTAACCCTGCGGTGAAGGTCAAAGACCTTTAAGCCTATATTTACGCGCTAAAGCACGTCCTACCGTAGGTTGTCATTTATGGCGACAAAGAATACATACTAACGCGCTAAAGCACGTCCTACGTAGATCGTCATTTATGGCGACACAAAGAATACATATTAACGCGCTAAAGCACGTCCTACGTAGATCGTCATTTATGGCGACACAAAGAATACATGCTTACGCGCTATAGCACGTCTTACCGTAGGTCGTCATTTATGGTGACAAAGAATACATATTAACGCGCTAAAGCACGTCTTACCGTAGGTCGTCATTTATGGCGACAACCAATCACAAAAAAACAGAATTCCAATATGGATAACTACCTAAATTATCAACTAGCTTTTTTCGTAAAGGATTTGCTGCTATGTATCTGGCTACTGCTATTCTACTTTCATCTTTACGTAGTGCATGATCATAGTAAGCAGGTTGCCACACTGTTTGCGAAAAACTGCGTCTCTTATTTATCTCTCTTGCAGAAAGACCTTTTAGATGACCAACTGTTTTACCCAAGCTACTATCACTAAGCCTTAATAAACCATGAAAATGATCGGGCATAAGAACCCAAGTTAACCAACAACATTGATGTATTAATTCATTTATTTCAATACACCTACAAAATACTTTTGCTAAGTTATGATCACTGAACAGTGCTTTTCTGTTATGGCAGTTGAACGTTATGAAATATTCACCTGATTGAATTGAAACTCGTCCTTTCTTTAAATGGCTCCAGCTCATGAAAAATCCTTTTTCATAAAATTGTAGAACATTAAATATAGTAGATTAACGCACTAAAGCACGTCCTACGTAGATTGTCATTTATGGTGGCAAAGAATACACACTAACGCGCTAAAGCACGTCCTACCGTAGGTCGTCATTTATGGCGACAAAAAATACATACTAACGCGCTAAAGCACTCCTTGCCGAAGATCGCCATGTATGGCAATAACACTCCAAACAGGTATTTAGCGAGTAAAAAAAGCCCAGCTGTATTGCTGGGCTTATAGTTGGGAGTTAGTTAACTGTTATTCATATCGTAAGATAAGTGATGGTCTGGTGCTTGCGGCCTTAAAGGCTAAACTTGCAACAGTAACCCAAGTAATGGCAGCCACCGCGACGGCAGCAACTAAATATACCCATACAGCTTGTTCAATACGGTCATTAAAGTTTGCTAACCAATCACCAACTAACAAGTAAGTCACTGGATACGCAATAGCAATACTCACGCCCACCAGCAATAAGAACTCTTTAGCAATGATATTTACGATACTGATGCGTGATGCACCTAGCACTTTTCGAACGGCCACTTCTTTTTGACGACGCACTGTTGCAAACGAAGCCAAACCAAAGGTACCTAAACAAGTTAAGAGCACAGCAAGACCGGTAAAGATTAAAACCACATTCGAAATTCGCTCATCACCTTTTAACAGAGTTTTGTAGTTGTCTGCGAGTAAGTTAATTTTTGGCTCATAGATATTGGCTGAGCTTGCTAATACTTCAGCGATCTGAGCTTTAATGTAAGGCAAGTTTTGCTGATCAATCGTTAAAATTAGTTCTGATACTGGTGATAAAAAGTTAAAGCCACATAAGAACATAATATTTGAGTTGGCATCTTTAGCATTACCTACCTTTACATCCTCAACCACACCCACAACACGCATATCTACGCCGCGACCTGAGTCTTTAATTACCTTACCAATAATGTCACTCATGTTAGTGTAACCCGCTTGCCTTGCGACAGACTCAGTCACGATGGTGCCCGTACTTGTTACTCCATTTTCACGGCTTGCCCAATCACCAGCAAATTCACGGCTAAAGTCACGACCAGCAACCAGTTTTAACCCTAGCGTTTTTACAACATCGTAGCTTGCACCTACAACAGGCGTTAAGCTGCCAGATGCTTCACCATTTGGCCACGTTGGCATAAGTGTATTATTGATTGAAACAGTTAAACGGGTATCAATAACTGTTGTTTGCTGTACGCCTTGAATTGCACTAATACGGTTAACTAAGGCATTTTTTTCTTTTGTGAATACTTCGCCTACAGGTAGCTCTGAAATAACCAATCTTTGTGTTGTTTCATAGCCTAAAGGTAAGCTTTGTAAGTAAGTTAATTGCTTTAACAAAGTAATAGAGGCAATGATTAAACCTATTGCTAGTGAAGCCTGTAAGGTTAGTAAGCTCTTACGAACCCATATTGCTGTATTACCACGCTGTAAGTCTCCACTTAAAACGCGTTTTGCACTGAATGACGAAATAAAGAATGCAGGATAAAGCCCAGCTAATATACCCACAGCAATTGCGACCACAATAATTGCAATGCCAAATTCAGAGGCATAATTCACGACCAATTCGCGGTCTACTAGTTGGTTAAAGTTTGGTAAAAATAGTTCCACTAAAGCACATGCAATCACCATTGAAAGCATTGATACCAATACAGATTCAGATAAAAACTGCGTTACTAACTGGCCTTTACTTGCGCCAAGCGCTTTACGCACACCCACTTCTTTTGCACGTTTAGTCGATTGAGCGACGGTCATATTGATAAAGTTAAAACCTGCAATAAGAATCAGTAACACACTTAAACCAACACAGATCATCACCACTTGTTTAGCACCACCCGCTTTCATCTCAAACGGTGATTTAGCCGTTAGGTGCAAATCAAGTAATGGATGCAGCTCTAAACTAACTTGCTCCAACATAGAACCGCTAAAAAAGCGTTCTGTTAAGGTTTTAGCTAATGCATCTGTATCGGTGCCCTCTGCTACACGCATATAAACATAACTACTGTTGATATCTATTTCGCTTGGATCATGCTTAACATAAACAAGGTTTTTAAAGGCAAAGTGAGTGTTGTCTGTTAAGTCTGCAAACACGGCACGCACTGTGTACTGTCCTTGTTCATGCGTAAGTGTTTCACCAATCACATCGGTGCGACCAAAAATGCGCAGTGCTTCTGATTCACTTAAAGCTAGGCTGTCTGGTGTACTCATTGCTGTTGTTAAGTCACCCGCAATCGTCTTCATAGCAATAAAGTTTTCAATATTTGCTGTAGCACCATATAAGGCATTTAACTTATAGCCTTGGTTGCGGTAACTCACATCAACCATGGCTTCACGAGTCAACTCGACCATAGTTAATCCGAACACTTCTTCAACTTGGCTGTAATCTTCGGCCTGCTTTGACTGCACATAATTAAAAATAGGCACCACAGCTAAACCAAGTTTTGAGAAGTCTTGTCCAACGCGATAAACACGCTCAGCATGTGGCTGTTGGCTATCGTACGAAAGCTCATTTTTTGCAAACAAAGCAACTAGAATTGCCGCAGCTAAGCCCACACTTAAACCCAGAACATTTAAAATAAAGTGCTGTTTTTGGTTTTTAAACGCACGCAGCGCGGTGATCAGATAACTTAAAATCATGTTATGCCACCTCTGCTGTTTGTTGAACACGGTTAGCTTTATCTACCATCACTTGGCCATCAAGTAAGCGCACTAAACGGTCAGCATAATTGCCTTCTTTTTCTGAGTGAGTAACCACAATTACCGTGGTACCTTCACGATTTAGCTCACGTAGCATCGCCATGACTTCATCACCATTTTTTGAATCAAGGTTACCCGTAGGCTCATCCGCTAAAATTAGTTTTGGATTAATCACCAGAGCTCTGGCTACTGCTACACGTTGCTGCTGACCACCCGATAGCTGCTGTGGTAAGTGATCTGCTCTATGGTCGATTGCAACACGTTTTAAAATTTCTTCTACTCGCTGTTTACGTTCACTTTTTGAGATATTTTGATACTGTAATGGCAGCTCAACGTTTTCAAATACTGTTAATTCATCAATTAAGTTAAAGCTTTGGAAAACAAAACCAATCGACGCTTTTCTAAGTGCCGCTAATTGCTTTTCACCAAACCCTGCGATGTCTTCACCTAAAAATTCAAAACTGCCTGCCGATGGCGAATCCAACATACCTAAAATAGAGAGTAATGTTGATTTACCACAGCCAGATGGCCCCATAATGGCAAGAAACTCGCCTTCGTTTACATGTAAGTTAATGTTATTAAGCGCTGTTGTTTCAACATCTTGAGTACGGAACACGCGTGATAAGTTAGTTAATTTAATCATTGTTTTTATCCTTAAAATTGTAGTTGTTGTGCTTTATCAAAGTTGCTGTAGCTAGAGGTGATCACGCGATCTCCGGCGCTTAGGCCACTTAACACTTCATAATAGTTTTGATTCTTTTTGCCAAGACGAATGTCTTTTCGTACTGCACGATTGCCATCTTTTTCCATGACATAAACCCAGTTACCCCCTGAGCTGGTAAAAAATGCGCCGCGTTCAAGTAATAAAGCAGTGCCTTTGCTATCACCTAGCATCAGCTGTACATCTAGGCTTTGCCCACGCTTTATGTTGCTCGTGCCATTAGGTAAATCGACTTCAACCTGAAACTGTGATTGCTGAACACGGCTATCAATTTTGCTAACTGTTGCCGCAATTTCGCCTTGCTCGTGTTCAATAAGCACTTGCATACCTGTTTGAACTTGGCTCAGGTAAAACTCGTCTAGTCTCACAACTAGCTTGTATTCATTAGGAATATCAATCTGCCCTAGGCGAGCACCACGGCCTTTTGATTCACCAATTTCAACATCAAGTTCACTTAAATAACCATCGGCAGGTGCTGTTACGAGTAAGTTTTCAAGGTTCTTACGCGCAAACTGTAGGTTTTTCTCTAGCATGTCGGCACTGTCTTTTAACTGAGCTACCTGAACTTCACGAATGCTGTTTTCTTGCTTTTGACGCTCAAGGGTTAGTTCTTTACGCGCTTTGTAATACGCTAAGTCTTCTTGAATTTCAGATAATTGTTCTTGTGCTAACACACCCGTTTTAACTAGCGGCTGAGTTTGTTTTAAGCGACGCGATAAATGTGTGATTTTAAGATCGATTTCAAGCAAATCTCGGCGTAAGTTTAAACGGCTGGTTTCCATATTCATTTGCGTGTTGCGTAAAAAGTTAAGTTGCTCAGTCACTTGTGCTTCACGGCTCATTACATCAAGCTGCAAATTGGTATTGCTTAAACGCACAAGTGGTTGACCTTTTTTAACAAACTCACCTTGCTCAACAAGTCGCTCTTCGACTTGGCCTCCGGCAATGGTGTCGAGGTAAATTGTAGTGCGAGGCATAACCTGACCACGAAGACTTAAAGCATCAACAAATTCACCTTGTTGTACTGTGCTAATCGTTAAGCTTGTAGCAGTTACTTGCTGGCTACGACCTGTTTGCTCAGTTTGTGTGAAACCATAAGCTGCAGCCGCAACAGCTAAGCATGCAGCTGCAATGACTGATTTCTTAAAAAATGCTTTGTTATTTGAGCGTGTAATTTTCTTATCCATGTTGACGCCTTTAAGTTATCTAGGTGCTAATTACCTATAGATAAAACAACTCTTGTGCCAACTTTTATTTTTATTAAATTACAACAACTTACATAAAAACCAATAAAGATGCATATAATCAAGTGTCCGCTTATAGAACACTTCAAAAGCTATATATCGTCCATAAATGGACACTCTTACTATTTTCAATTAGTCTTAGTGTTCCCATAAAGGAATAATAATAAATAGCTATGAAACAAGCAGGATCAATTCTTATCGTCGATGATAACCCCGACGTACTTATCGCCGCACGATTACTTTTAAAGCAGCATTATCAGGTTGTAAAAACCACAGATAACCCCTTTGATATCGAAGGTATTATTAACGCACAGCATGAGGCGGATCAGGCTATAGATGTTGTGTTACTCGATATGAACTTCACGCAAGACTCAATTAGTGGCAAAGAAGGATTCTACTGGCTAAAAAAAATCATGGGCCAAGACGCTAACATTGCGGTACTGCTTATGACGGCCTACAGCGATATTAAGCTAGCGGTCGAAGCAATTAAAGCCGGTGCCTCTGACTTTATTGCCAAGCCTTGGCAAAATGAGCAATTACTCGGTGCTGTAGCGGCGGCATTTTCACACGCTAAAGACAAACAGCAAGTTGGTAAGCTCACAAAACAAAAGCAGGCCTTGCAGCAGTCAATCGGCAATCAACCATTTGAGTTTTTAGGCCAAAGTGATGCCATGCAGCAGGTTTTTTCGGTGATCGACAAAGCAGCCAACACCGATGCCAACATATTGATTAGTGGCGAAAGTGGCACAGGTAAAGAACTCACTGCCCATGCAATCCACAATGCAAGCCAGCGCCAAAGCCAACCCTTCATAAGCCTAGACATGGGCTCACTAGCCGAAAGCCTGTTTGAAAGCGAACTATTTGGCCATAAAAAAGGGGCGTTTACCGGCGCGAAAGAAGATCGCATTGGCCGATTTGAGCTGGCCCATGGTGGTAGTTTATTTTTAGACGAGCTAGGTAATTTACCGCTTAACCAACAAGTTAAACTGCTCGCAGCACTACAAAACAGGCAAATAACACCGGTTGGTGGTTCAAAAGTCATCGATATTGATATTCGTTTGATTTGTGCAACCAATGAAAACCTCGAACAAGCAGTTTCTGAAGGCAAGTTTAGGCAAGACTTACTGTACCGTGTTAATACCGTAGAGATCCGTTTGCCAGCTCTGCGTGAGCGCAGTGAAGACATTCCATTACTATGTAACTACTACTTGCAGCACTTTGCACATAAATACAAACGTGAGCTCTCGATTACGGCATCTGATATGACACGTTTAAGTCAGTATCATTGGCCAGGCAATGTCCGTGAACTTGCGCATGCAATTGAGCGAGCAGTCATCCTCTCAGAAAGCTCAGAGCTCGATATAAGCTCAGTGATAAGCTCACCAAGTGCTGCTGTTAGTACAAGTGAGCTCTCTTCAAGCGCCACTGACTACGACACTTTTGATCTCGAAATCATCGAGCAAAGAACCGTTCGTGCAGCTTTAAAGCATTTTCAAGGGAACGTGAGTCACGCAGCTAAAGCACTCGGCCTAACACGCGGAGCCATGTATCGTCGTTTAGAAAAATACGGACTTTAATCGATGCGAAACTTTATTATCTTAGCCAGTCTATTAGCTGCATTAATAGGTTTATCAATTACTTTGTTTTGGCAAGTAGAGCAAAACGGGTTTTCTGCAATTTCGGCACTTTTAGGAATTTTAAATTTGGTATGTGCCGCGCAAATTTTTAATTTATTTAAACGCCAAACAAGGCGTGCGGATATGGTGTTTCGCGCTTTAGCGAATGGAGACAGCACATTAGGCTTTGGCGACCAACACCCTATGCAGCAGCAATTTGAGCAGGTTAAACAACAAATTCAGGCTGCACGTTTTAATGCAGAGCAACAAGCCCAGTTCTTACAAGCACTATTAATTCATATCGATTTAGCGGTATTAGTATGTGATGAACAAGGCAATATTATTGAAAACAATCCGGCGGTCAGCCGCTTGCTTGGGCAGGCTGTAAAGCACATCGATGATCTAGGTGTAATAGCCAACCTAGTCCAAGACGCAAAACAAAATAGCCGTAATACCGTGCCATGGCAAAATGGTGAGCAGCACGATACGCTATCTGTGCAAATCAGCATAGCCGAAATACAAGGTAAAGTTCGTAAAGTGATCAGTTTGCAATCGATTCATGATCAGCTGCAATTAAAAGAGCAACAAGCTTATAAGCGCCTCACCAAAGTACTAACCCATGAAATTGCTAATTCGATTACGCCACTCTCTTCTTTAGCACAAACTTGTACGGCGCTGCTGCCAAATGAGCTTAGTTTTGATGATCAGGAAGATAAACAAGACTTGCAACTCGCCCTAACAACACTCGCATCACGAACCGAGCATTTAGGGGAATTTATAGCGCAATTTAAAAAGGTTAGTAGCTTACCCGCCCCACACTTACAGCCACATATTCTGGCAGATCTTGCCAAGCAAGTTGTCGCTCTGCACTCTCAACAAGCTAAGCAGCTTAATATTACGTTGAATTTGTCGGTGCAAAGCCAACAGTTAGTAATGATAGATAGAGGCCAAGTTGAACAAGTAATAATAAACCTGCTTACAAATGCCCTTGATGTCCTTAAGCAGCTAAACAATCCAGAGTCAGCAAAGTACATTGAGGTAAGCATTGCACAAAATGCTAATCAGCAACTGTATTTAGAGGTCAGTGACAATGGTACAGGTATCAGCGATCATGTGATTGAGATGATTTTTGTGCCATTTTTTACTACCAAGCAACAAGGCTCAGGAATAGGCTTAAGTTTATCGCGCCAGATCATGCTCAATCATGGCGGCGATCTGGTTTATATCAAACGCCAGCAAGGAGCCTGCTTTCGCTGCGTGTTCGGTTAGCTTACATAGTTAGCACACTTACTTACAATTTGCTAAGGCGCTGTTTGGTATCATGTACCCATTAACGTTTAATGGACTAACCAATATGCGATACCTCGCCTTAGCACTCTTTTCATCACTTGCCTTCATTCCTGCTACAAGCTTTGCTGGTATTTATGACAGCCCTAATATGAACCTGTTTGTTAAATCAGAGCATAATAGTACTGATTCAATCACCTCAGCCGGCATCGAAGTCATGGCTATAAATAACTACAGCAATTTCGGCGCAGCATTTACAACGGCACTAGGCTCAGCAGAAGTATTTACTAAAAAAGGTGATCGGGAGACATTTCTCACCTTAGATAGCGGCATCAAATTTGGTTATTTCAGTGACTTTTTTTTCTATGGCGAAGTGGGCTTAGATTTAATTGAGCTTGCTGTATACGACGACCGAGATGACCACGACTACAGCGACCGCTATGATGACGATCACAATAATATTGATGGCTATGTTGGTGTGGGCATGGGCGTGGACTCAAAGCCATTCAGAATAGAGATCTATGCCAGGGCCCGAGAAATAGACAGCCGCTATTGGGAAGCACAAAACCATGGTTATGCTGGGTTACAAGTTAGTATTTCGTTTTAATTTCAATTGGGTGAGTAAGTTAGCGAGCTGTTAATCTAATGGTCATTTTTAGCTCACCCTATGTTAAGCTTAGGCGCTTTAGTTTACCCGCACCTAAGTTAACGGAGTATTTTAATACGTGTTTTTAAATCGATTTTTAGGCCTTGTTGTTGTTTCTTTTATTGTAACAGGCTGTCAGACTGCCCCTGAGTCACTTCCCGAAAAGAAGCCCATCATCAAAGCCAATCCAGGCACTGTGGTTGCAGAAGCTAAAACAAAACAAGTAGACGCGGTGACACCGCTCAAACCAAGTGAACTTGATGACGTATGGCAGCGTATTCGCATTCAACTGCAGTTTAGCGATTCAAGTCACCCAGATGTGCAAAAGCGCATTGCTTGGTACCTTACTCATCCTAATTACATGGAAGAAATAAGCCGCCGCGCAGCGCCGTATTTATATCATATCGTTACAGAAGTAGAAAACCGTGACTTACCAATAGAACTCGCTCTAATGCCGCTTATAGAGAGCGATTTTGATGCCAGTGCCTATTCGCACAAACATGCATCGGGTTTATGGCAACTCACTCCCTCAATCGCCAAATACTTCAAAGTAAAAATTACCCCTTGGTATGATGGTCGCCAAGATGTGATCGACAGCACCCGCGCAGCTTTGGATTTTATGGAATACCTTTATAAACGCTTTGATGGCGATTGGTATCACGCTATTGCTGCCTACAATATTGGTGAAGGGCGTGTATTACAGGCAATTGCTCGTAATAAAAAACAAGGTAAGTCGACGGACTTCTTTAGCTTAAAGCTACCATCGCAAACCAAACAATACGTGCCTAAGTTACTAGCCGCAGCACAATTATTAAAGCACCAAAAAATGATATTCCCTGCGATTAAGAATGAGCAGGCTATTGCGACCTTACCAGTAACTGGTGCAGTGATCTTGGCAGACAAAGCGAAATGGCAAGAGCTAGAAGAGCTGAACCATGGCGTTATCCGATACCCAGCGGTGATTGATGCGCCACACATTGTAGTCCCAAAAGATCAGCAAGCAAGTTATCAAACTCTATTAGCTAATCAAAAGAGCAATGATTATAGCCAATGGCAACATTACACAGTTAAACGCGGTGATAGCTTAAGTGTGATTGCAAAGAACTATAAAGTAACAGTTAGCCAACTGAAAACCTTCAATAACCTAAAAACAAACACCATTCGTATTGGTCAAAAACTGATATTACCGCAATTGGCTGATCAACAAATCGAGTATAAGGTGAAATCTGGCGACAGCCTTTGGAAGATTGCAAAGCAATACAAAGTCAGTATCACTAAACTCAAACAATGGAATAACCTTTCAAGAGATAGCTTAAGAGTGGGTGAAAAGCTCACCGTATTTATCTCAAATAGTTAATACCAAATCAGGGAGTTTTACTCCCTGTCTCTTTTATCTATCCAATTAAAGTTGTATCTTTATTAGTCTATAAAAACAACAATTAAAAATTATGGATAATCAGCAACAGGACGCAAGCTGTTCAACCGTTAAAACAGAGCAAAACTCTAACGTTGAAGAGCAAACAAAGACCACCCAGCAAAACACTCAACCAGCCAGCAACCAGCGCAAGGCATGGTTTACCAACGAGCGGCTAAACCTATTTCTCGCACTCTGTGCCATTATAATTTCAGCAGCCTCCTTTTATGCCACATACTTGCAAGCCAACGCCGCAGAACGACAAGTAAAAGCCGCAACCTGGCCATGGCTCGAAGTGATGACGGGGAATTTCAATGAAGAAAAAAATTCTGAAGAAATTACTTTTTACATTAAAAACTCAGGATCAGGCCCAGCCATTATTAAATACGTTAAATTCTTCCACGATGAAAAGTCGTATACAGAGATATTTAAAGTAATAAAAGACTGCTGCTTTGATATCTATGCTTACCAAGAGCAATTAAAT
Source organism: Pseudoalteromonas sp. P1-26 (assembly GCF_001401795.1). Taxonomy (NCBI): domain Bacteria; kingdom Pseudomonadati; phylum Pseudomonadota; class Gammaproteobacteria; order Alteromonadales; family Pseudoalteromonadaceae; genus Pseudoalteromonas; species Pseudoalteromonas sp. P1-26. The sequence goes on from NZ_LKDX01000001.1 coordinate 300,054, forward strand.
AAGTTGCAAAATGAATCACCAGAGATCAATTTTTTTGAAAAATTTGGTTGGTTGTATACCGGCGTTAGTAATAACCGATTATTAGCCTCAGGCGCTGAACTTAATCTCTTTGGTTTTAAGAAAACAGGCTTCAATGCAACTCAGTGGGACAAGGTAAATGACCAACGCTTTAATATCAAAACCGAGATCTGCTACTGCTCGTTGCTAGAACAATGCTACCTAAGCGATGGCCGCGGCGATGTGAGAGAAATACAACAGTGTGAGTGACAACGAGCTATCAGCTTTCAGCCGTCAGCGATCAGCCGATATGTGGAGGTTCTAGGCTCTAGGCTCTAGGCTCTAGGTTCTAGGCTCTAGGCTCTAGGCTCTAGGCTCTAGGCAAAGTGTACTTGTAGGAATGGCTTTAGCCATGAATGTGTTTGTAAAGGTCTGAATTCGGCACTGAAGTGCCTCCTACGCGGACTCTTGCTGAGGGTGACACAGTACTAAATAAACCCACCGCTCAACTGACGTCTGAGATACGCATCACGTAGGAATGGCTTTAGCCATGAA